>JBEBJP010000007.1:0-27526 GCA_040079825.1 Parcubacteria group bacterium | reverse complement strand
TTTTATGGGAGATGAATATCTAGTCAAAACACATATCTTTGAGGGGCCACTCGACACACTACTTTCTCTTATCGAAAAAAGAAAACTTTTTATAAACGACATATCTCTTGCACAGGTTGCAGATGATTATATTTCTTATGTAAAAGGTTTGGAAAACTTTCCGATAGCTGACTCTGCCCAGTTTATCTTAATAGCATCAACTCTTGTTTTAATTAAATCAAAGTCGCTTTTACCAACTCTATACTTGTCTGAGGAAGAGCAGGGAAGCATTGATGATTTGGAGGACAGACTTAAGCAGTATCAAAAGTACAAAGAACTTTCTAGATATTTGAAAGAAAGGTTTGGTATTAATATTGAGTACCACAGACTACCATCAAAGGAAAAAATGATTGTTTTTACTCCTGATAAAAATACATCTATAGATAGGATAAGTGAAACAATAAAATCCGTCTTACTGTCTATACCAAAAAAGGAATTAGTGCCAAAGGCAATAGTGCAAAAAGTTATTTCTCTCGAAGAAATGATGGAAAACTTGGCAGACAGAATAATAAAAAGCATGAAGATGAGCTTCAAAGATTTTTCTGGTCACGGTAAAGCGGAAAAAGTAAATGTGATTGTTTCTTTTCTTGCTATGCTAGAATTAGTCAAACAAGGAATAATAAATGTCAGACAAGATAAAGATTTTCATGATATTGAGATAGAAACTCAATCAGTCGGAGTTCCAAGATATTAAGATTATATGAACAAAGAATACAAACCTTCAATAATTACATATTTGCACTTAGTTTTTGTAGCACTTATATTTCTTGTTGTCAGTTATTACTCAAATAATCTTACAGTTCAAGGAATAACTGTTTTCTTGGCACTGATTTTTATCGCTGGATTAATCCATTATCTTGGAACAGGAGTATGGATTTTTGAAGGCGTCTTATATGCTAAGGAAATTTTTATTAAAAGGAAAATTAATATCAATGAAATCGATGCTATTAAATATAAAGATGCTTATGGAGCTGGGCACTATATTCAAATAGACCACAAAAATAATAGCACTGTCAGTTTCGCTATTTCTGTTTTAGGATACAAACAGAAACATCTTTCTGATCTATTAAAATTTCTTAAACAAATAAACCCCGAGATAAAATTTGATGAAAGAGCATTAGAGTATATAAATAAGTATAATTAAATAAATGAATGATAATTTAGAAAACAAAATTGAAGCTATACTTTTTTATACAGCAGAGCCTACAGCTGTATCTTTTTTAACAAAGACGTTGGAAGTAAAAAAAGAGGCTATTTTAGAGGCTATAGAATCTTTAAAAAAGACTCTTAATGCACGTGGTATGAGACTACTACAAAATAATGATGAAGTTTCTTTGGTTACTGCGCCTGAGCTATCTTCATTAATAGAGAGGATTATAAAAGAAGAACGCGAAAAGGATTTGGGTAGGGCTGGTATTGAAACTCTTGCGATAATCGCTTACAAAGGTCCGGTGAGTAAGAAAGAAATTGAATATATAAGAGGGGTAAATTCTCAGTGGGCACTTAGAAATCTTTTACTACGAGGTCTTATTGAAAAGAAAAACAGTTTGTCGGATGAGAGAATGATGGTGTATAGTGTAACGAGCGAAACTTTGAGATATCTCGGTCTTGGAAATATTTCTGAATTGCCAGAATATAAACAAGTAACAGAAGAGTTGGTTGCTGTTGACGATTCAATACTAGAAAACGAAGAAATAAAATAAAGTTATGTACGAATACAGAAAGGGAACAGAAGGTATATCAAAAACCCTACTCGCTTTTAATGGAGCATTGTTTTTGTCTGTTCTGTTTATGATTTTTGTGATTTCTCAAGAAGTTAAGGGACCACAAACGAAAGAAGTCGCAGTTCATGAAGAATTACCTCCACAAAAAGTCTTTGCGCCAGTTTCCTTGAAAGCCAAGTCCGCGTATGTTTACGATGTTGCTCAAAATAAAATCCTCTTTAAGAAGAACGAGTTGGCTCAACTACCTTTGGCATCTATAACAAAACTCATGATGGCTTTGACCGCTTCTGAACTTTTGCCAAAAGATTCAAAAATAACAATTAGAAAAGAGTTTTTGGAAGAAGAAGGCAACAGTGGGTTGTTGGCAAATGAATCATGGAAACTAAAAGATCTTTTGGACTTTTCTCTGATAGTTTCTTCTAACGACGGAGCTAGATCAATAGCTTCTGTAATAGGCGCAACGAAACTTCAAACAGATAACTATGATCTAGGAAGGAGAGAATTTATTTCAAAAATGAACGACAAAGCGAGAGAGTTGGGGCTTAAGCAGATGTATTTTACAAATGAAAATGGGCTAGATGTCGGTACGACTAGTGGCGGTTACGGATCTGCAGTGGATGTGAGTAATCTACTTCAGTATATTATGAAAAATAATCCTGATATTTTAGAGGCCACAAGATACGAAAATTTAAAAATAAATTCCCAAACACAAACCCATTCAGCAAAAAATACAAATACCGATTTAACCAATATTCCTGGGATCATCGCCTCTAAAACCGGCTTTACTGAGATGGCTGGTGGAAATCTAGTTGTGGCTTTCGATAGTTCTCTTGGTAGACCTATTATTGTGGTAGTTTTGGGTTCGACCCAGGAAGGTAGGTTTGAAGACGTAGAGAAGTTGGTAAAAGCTAGTTTGGATTACGTAGTAGGGGAATAGTTTTTCAGTATTTTGGAGTTATTTGGTGGTTTTGATATACTTTCAATTATGTGTGGAATAGCTGGGGTTGTAAGCCCTAAAATTGAGGATAAAGAGGCTGTAATAGGCGGAATGGTAGAAAAGATCACTCACCGAGGACCGGACGATGATGGCTTTTTTGTCGACAAATTTGTTGGTTTGGGAATGAGAAGGCTTTCTATTATCGATCTGGCCTCAGGTAGACAACCCATCGCAACCGAGGATGAAAAAAAGCTTATATTTTTCAACGGTGAAATATATAACTACAAAGAGCTAAAGAAAGATTTAATTGATAAAAAATATAAATTTAAAACTGATTCAGATACGGAGGTTATTTTGCATTTGTATGAAGAGTATGGGGAAAGCATGCTAGATAAGCTTCGAGGTATGTTCACTTTTGCTATTTATAATACTGAAACAAAAGATATTTTTATTGCGAGAGATTTTTTTGGAATAAAACCTCTTTATTACCTCATGATGGATGGCAAAATAGTCGCTTTTTCTTCTGAAATAAAAAGTTTTATGTCTGTTCCTGGATTTAAAACTGAAGTAAATGACAGTGCCGCTTACAACTTCCTATCTTTCCAATACAATCCACTTACTGAAACATTTTTTAAGGGGGTATATAAACTTCTTCCTGGTTACTATCTGAAAATGAATGTAGAGTCTGGGTTGGCTGAGATTAAAAAATATTGGTCATTTGATTTTGATCAAGACAATAAAATAGAAGAATCAAAAACGATAGAAGCTGTAAGAGAAATAATAAAAGATTCAGTAGAACATCACATGATCGCAGATGTTCCTGTAGGAGGTTTTCTTTCTGGTGGCGTAGATAGCAGTATCATAACTAGTTTGATGCAAGAGGTAAGAGGAGATAATAAAATAAAAACTTTTACAGTAGGTTTTGAAAGTCTAACCGAGGGACAGGAAGCAAAACAGACTTCAGATTTTTTGAAAAGCGATCACACAGAAATAACCGTTGGACCAGAAGAATATTTCGCATCTTTACCAAAAGTCGTTTATCATTTTGATGAACCGGTCGCTGATCCGTCTGCAATCGGATTGTATTTTGTAGCTAAAGAAGCAAAAAAACATGTAAAAGTTGTACTATCTGGCGAAGGTGCAGATGAGTTGTTTGGCGGATACAACATTTACCTAGAGCCGTTTGCGAGAGCAAAGTTGTCATGGATACCAAGTGTTTTTATTGACTTGGTTGTAAAGATTTTTGATCTATTGAAATTTAATTTTTGGGGAACAAATTATTTAAGACGTTTAAACCAAAAACTTGAAGATAGGTATATAGGAAATGCGTCAATTTTTTCTCAAAAAGAACTTGGTTCATTGTGGAAAGGAAACAAAGAAAAGATGATTTCTTTGAGTCCTTTGTATAAAAAATCAACTGGTTTAAGTGAGTCCACAAGAATGCAGTACATAGATATAAACACTTGGCTAGTAGGGGATATCTTGGCAAAAGCAGACAAAATGACAATGGCAAATTCTCTAGAACTAAGAGTTCCTTTTCTAGATGTTGAAGTCGCAAACATTGCTTCTTTGTTGCCAAACAACTTTAAATGGCGAAACGGAGTTACAAAGTATATTCTTCGTGAAGCTTTTAAAAATGTTATCCCAGAAGAAACTAGAAACAGAAAAAAACTTGGTTTTCCTACTCCAATAAGAGATTGGTTAAAGGCTGAGCATCTTTATGCTGTTGGTTCAGGAAAGAATACGCAAAATGTTTATGAAACGATACTAAACAACAGGTATATAAAAGAACATATGGAAATGTCTATAATCGAAGACATTATTGATCAACATATTGCTGGTAAATCCGATAATTCTAGAAAAATATACACACTTCTTATGTTGGCTATATGGTACAATGTTTTTGTAGAAAATAAATAAATGACAATAGACGTTTTAAAAATAATAATACCTGCAGTGATGACTTTCTTTATGGGTATTTTAATTACACCCTTTTTTACAGATATATTTTATAAATATAAACTTTGGAAAAAAAATCCTAGAACTGAGGCGGGGGACATAACAAACAATGATTTTGCTCGAGTTCATAATACACAAGCAGAGTTGTCTACACCAAGAATAGGCGGGGTTATTATTTGGGTTTCCGTTATCCTTACAGTCTTTGCTATTTTTCTTGTATCAAAGTTTTTTCCAACTGAATTAAACCAAAAACTAAACTTTTTCAGTCGAAGTCAAACACTCATCCCTCTCGCAGCATTGATTATCGCCTCACTTATAGGTCTTGCAGATGATTTGCTTCAAATATTTGGTAAAGGAAGCTATGCAAAGGATCCTTTGATATACAGAAAGATAAAGATACTTTGTGTTTCAGTTATCGGGTTAGTTATCGCTTATTGGTTCTATGATAAGCTCCAGGCAACGACAATACATGTTCCTTTTTGGATAGATATAGATCTCGCGCTTTGGTTCGTGCCGTTTTTTGTTCTAGTTATGATCGGCACTTTTTCTTCTAGTGTAATAGATGGTATGGATGGACTATCTGGCGGAGTCATGTCGACTATTTTTACTGCATATTCTGTTATTGCATTTTCAAACAATCAAATAGATATTGCAGCTTTGTGTGCTGTTATTGCTGGAGGTACACTGGCATTCCTATGGTTTAATGTTCCACCAGCTAGATTTTACATGAGTGAAACTGGAATGTTGGGATTAACAGTTACATTGTCGGTTATTGCATTTCTTACAGATGCTGTTTTGGTTTTACCTATTATTGCTTTTCCTCTAGTTGCCACTTCTTTTTCCGTGATCATACAAACTACTTCATATAAGTTTTTTGGTAAAAGAAGAGTTTTTAAAGTCGCTCCACTTCATCATCATTTTGAAGCTATTGGTTGGTCCAGAGAAAAGATTGTTATGAGATATTGGATAATAAGTGTTGTTTGTGCTATTTCTGGAGTGATCATCTATCTAATAAGTTAAGTTGTCTATTACACAGGCATTCGTTATAAAAAATGTGTTAGAATAAAATAATAATGAAGAAGTTGAAGGTCGACGTACCATTTTTTATTTCTGTACTTGTTTTAGTTATAACAGGGTATCTGATTTTTACATCAGCTTCCTTTGGTCTACTTTCAAAACAAACGATCAAATATGCGAACGTAACGGTAAATCAAACAATTTTAGGCTTGCTGTTTGGTTCTATAGCTTGTTTTATTACATCTCAGGTTGATTATAAAATATATAAAAAATACTCATTTTATATATTTTTGGCGACAGTATTAGTAACCCTTGCTGTTTTCGTTCCGGTTATTGGTGTGAGTCATGGAGGAGCAAAAAGATGGATAAATTTAGTTCTTTTTTCATTTCAACCCTCGGAATTGTTAAAAATTGGTTTCATAATGTTCCTGTCTGCTTGGATAGCAAAGGTTAAAGACAAAATAGAGACTTTTAAATTTGGTTTTTTGCCTCTCGTGATCATGTTGGGTGTTGTGGGGGTGGTGCTTTTAAGTCAGCCTGATACCGATACTTTTATGGTTACTGTTTTTGCGGGGCTGTCTATGTTTATAGCCGGAGGTGGTAGATGGAAATATATTTTTATTTCTGTACTAATAGCCGTACTCGGTATAACAGCAATTGCTTTTTCAAGACCTTATGTAATGAAAAGAATCACAACTTTTATAAATCCAGCAGCCAATTCGCTCGATAGTGGTTATCAAATTCAACAGTCACTAATAGCCGTCGGTAGTGGGGGTATGTTTGGTAGGGGATTTGGCCAAAGTATTCAAAAGTTTAACTTTTTACCTGAGCCTATAGGAGACTCTATTTTTGCAGTCTCTGCAGAGGAGTTTGGTTTTTTTGGGGCAGTTTTTATAGTATTACTCTTTGTATTCTTTGCTTTCAGGGGTCTCAAAATAGCCTCTGTAGCGCCAGATGCGTTCGGTAGACTCATGGTGGTCGGAATTGTTATACTGATTGTATCCCAGGCTTTTGTAAATATAGGGGCAATGCTAGGGGTTTTGCCTCTGTCGGGCATTACATTACCGTTTATGAGTCATGGAGGAACAGCACTCTTTATGACACTTGCTGAGGTTGGGATAATTTTGAATATCTCAAAATATAAAAAGAAACAATAATACAATTATGAAGATTTTATTCACAGGCGGAGGCACCGGGGGCCACTTTTATCCAGTTATGGCTGTAGCACAAGAGGTCAATCATGTAACCAAAGAAAGTCGTCTTTTGGCGCCTGAACTGTATTATATGTCTACAGAAGAGTACAACAAAGGGTTGCTGTTCGAGAACGGTTTAACTTTTAAGAAAATTACTTCTGGGAAAATCAGAAGAAAAATGAATTTATCAAACATAATTCTTAATTTTTTTGATCTTTGGAAAATCGCTCTGGGTTGCCTTATTGCTATATGGAAACTTTTTTTAATTTATCCTGATGTTGTTTTTTCCAAAGGTGGATATGCTAGTTTTCCTGCTGTTTTTGCTGCCAGGATACTTCGAATACCTGTTGTTATGCATGAATCCGATACTATCCCTGGAATAGTTAACTTATGGACTGGAAAATTTGCTCGTAAAATAGCTGTATCATATCCAGACGCTGTAAAATACTTTCCAAAAGATAGAACAGCATATACTGGAAACCCGATTCGAAAAGAGTTGGAAAAAGCTCTACCAGGAGGGGGTCATGAGATAATGGATTTTAATCCAAATATTCCTACTATTTTTATTATGGGTGGTTCTCAAGGGGCTAGATATATAAATGAGGTGATCATGGACGCCCTGCCGGAACTAGTACAGAAGTATCAAGTCATTCACCAGACTGGAAAAAATAATATAAAGATAATAGAAGAAACTAGAGATGTTGTTCTTATGAATAACCCTAACAAGAAAAACTATAAACCTTTTGACTACATGAATATTTTAGATATAAGAGCTTCTGCAGATGCTGCGGACATCATCATCTCTCGTGCGGGATCGTCCATATTTGAAATAGCATCTTGGGGTAAACCATCTATTATTATTCCTATTCCAGAACCAACATCACATGATCAGAGATCAAATGCTTATGCGTACGCTAGATCTGGAGCGGGAATAGTTATTGAAGAAAAAAATCTAACAAAAGGTGTTTTACTTTCAGAAATAGAAAGAATTTTGAAAAACCAAGTTGAGAAGGATAGGATGAGTCAGGCAGCACTGAGCTTTGCAAGAAAAGACTCAGCTCGACTTATCGCTCAGGAAATAGTAGCGATAGCACTAGAGCATGAAAAATAATTATGTTTGGATTTTTTAATAAAAACAAAAAAATAGTTACTCGTTTTGCACCGTCACCAACGGGTCTTTTGCATATGGGTAACTACAGAACAGCGGTTTTTGCTTTTTTGTATGCGAGAAAAAATGACGGAAAATTTATTTTAAGAATTGAAGATACAGATAGACAAAGAAGTAAAAAAGAATACGAGGACAATATAGTGGAGTCGCTCGAATGGCTTGGTTTAAAATACGATGCTTTTTATAGACAAAGTGAAAACATAAAAGATCACACTGAAGTTCTAGAGAAATTGATAAAAGAAAACAAAGCTTATATTTCAAAAGAAGAAGCAAAGGATGGTTCAGGTATAATAAAAGAAATTGTCAGATTTAGAAATCCAAAAAAAGTTGTGGCTTTTGATGATTTGGTCCGTGGAAGAATAGAAACAGACACAACTGATCTAGGAGATTTTGTTATCGCAAAGTCTTTGACAGAACCTCTTTTTCACTTGGCGGTAATTGTTGATGACCACAATGAAGGTGTGACTCATGTTATACGCGGAGAAGATCATATACCAAATACACCAAGACAGATTCTTATTCACGAAGCTTTGGGTATGGACGTACCCAAATACGCCCATTTGCCTTTGGTATTGGCTGAAGATCGAACAAAACTTTCAAAAAGAAAAGGTGCACTACCTGTAACTGACTACAAAGACAAGGGTTACCTACCACAAACTCTGCTTAACTTCATGGCTCTTATAGGTTGGAATCCTGGAGGTGTTGAAGAAGTTTTTTCTTTAGATCAACTTATTGAAAAATTTGATATAACTAAAATCCAAAAAGGTGGAGGTATTTTTAACCCAGAAAAATTGGATTGGTTGAACAAGGAGCACATGAAGATTTTGCCGATAGATACAATAAACGCCGAAATAAAAAAGCGATTGAATAAAAATAGTATAGAAGTAACTGATGACTTACTTGTAAAAATTTCCTCAACTATTTTTGATAGAATATCAAAGTGGGGTGATGTTGATACAATGGTTAGGGAAGGGGAGCTCTCTTACTTTTTCGATGATCCTAAGTACGACTCTACCCTACTCTGTTGGAAAGGGAAGTCTCTAACTGAAGCCAAAGAACATCTTTCTTGGATAGAAAAGACATTAAAACCTGCTGACGATTCTATGTTTGAAAGTGCAGAAAAAGTGAAATCATTGATATTTGATTACGCAACAGAAAAAGGCCGAGGCGATGTTTTGTGGCCACTTAGAGTTGCTTTGTCTGGTAAGGAAAAGAGTCCTGATCCGTTTACATTACTGTATATACTCGGCAAAGAGAAAAGTCTTTCTCGTATAAATAACGCTATAAATCTTTAAAGAAATGAGATGGCCAAAACTAAACATTATATTTTTAATAGCTATACTACTATCCTCTAGTTTGACCTTTGGTCAGACTGCAAATGTTGATGTTTTAAAAAGTAAGATAGATGAGCGAAATAACCAGATTAAACAGCTGGAGGAAGAAATAAAACAGTACAACTTAGAGGTTACAAATGCTGGTACACAGGCCAAGACTCTCCAGAGTACTATTAAAACCCTTGATCTGACTAAGAAAAAAATATCAACTGATATAAACCTAACTGAGAAGAAAATAAATAAAACTAGTTTAACAATAGACCAGCTTGGTAATGAGATAGACAGTGCGAAGGCTCAAATAAATAATAATAAAAAAGCTATTATCCTAGCTTTCCAAGACATTCAATCATTACAGGATAGCAGTCTTATTGAGATTGTTTTGTCGAACAAAGATATAGGTGAGATTTGGAACAATATAGATAGTATACAAAAAGTTGGACAAACAGTGCGACAGAAATCTAATGAGTTGGCTGATCTTAAGGTTGAAATGGAAAAAAAACAAGGCTCATTGAAAGGTGAAAAGAATAATCTCCTTGGTTTGAAGCAAGATCTTAGTGGTAAAAAAGAAGCAGTTGAACTTACGACTAAAGAAAAGGCTGAAATACTGGCTCAAACAAAAAACAAAGAACAAGCTTTTAAAGAATTGGTAAAAACCAAACAACAACAAAAAGAACAGTTTGAAAAAGAAATATTTGATTATGAATCTCAACTAAATATCCTTATTGATAAAGGAAGTTATCCTGCTCCTAGGAATAATGTTCTGTCCTGGCCTTTGGATGATGTTTATATTACGCAGAGATTTGGCAAAACAGTTGGTGCAGAAAAATTATATACTTCCGGTTCACACAACGGGGTTGATTTTCGAGCAAGTGTTGGTACAAGAGTTAAGAATGTCTTAGCTGGAACTGTTGTGGGATCTGGTAATACTGACGCATATCCTGGATGCTATTCTTTTGGAAAATGGGTCATGGTAAAACACGACAACGGCTTATCTACTATATATGCCCACCTTTCTTCTATAGGAACCACTATTGGCCAAAGAGTTGAAACTGGGGGTCTTATTGGATATAGCGGAAATACAGGATATTCGACCGGCCCACATCTTCACATAAGCGTATACGCAACTCAGGGTGTAAGAATTGAACAGTTTGTAAATAGTAGGGGATGTAAGCAAGCGACAATTCCACTAGCCGACGTTAAAGCATACCTCGATCCTTTGGACTATTTACCTAAAATTTAGAGTTTTCGTAGTATACATTTCATCATAACTTCATGTTATAATAATCCTATTAATTATTTAACTTAAAACATGGAATATCTCATATATAGTGCTTTTTCTAGTATATCTAACTGGATTTTCATTGTAGCGTTTATTGTTATTTTTTCTAAAGTTTCTAGATTAAATAGGGTAATAGAAGATTTGAAAAACCAAATCGCGACCTCAAAACCTAATACAAAACTTTATAACAAGGAAGTCACTAATCCTTCATCTGAGGTAACATCATATGGTGATGTTCTAAGAAATATAGATACCCCTGAACAAGTTGAAAACGATACTTATCAAAGTTCAAAAATACAAACATCGGTTGAACCGAATTCGCCTCAGGTTTCTAACTGGTTTAAAGAAAATATTTTACTTAAAATTGGAGTTTTAATGGTAATTATTGGTTTTGGTTGGTTTGTTAACTACGCATTTGCTCACAATTGGATTGGTCCTGTTGGACGGATAACCCTAGGAGTTCTAATAGGTGCTTTGGTTACAATGGTAGGAACTGTAAGACTTCCGAAAAATTTAGTTCAAGGAAATGCTTTAACTATTTTGGGATCAGCCATAGCTATTTTGACATTAATAGCCGGTACTTATATGTACAGTTTTTTCTCTCCATTTGTTTTACTAACATTTGTATTTTTAATCTCACTATACGTAACAGTTTCAGCCGTGGCTTATTCAAGTCAGAAACTGGCAATATATGGAATACTTGTTTCTTTGGTTGCTCCGATTTTGTCACCAGCTGGAATAGATAGTGTAGTTCTTTATTTGTACCTCTTGATCGTTTCAATAACAACTATTTGGATATCAGTTGTAAAAGAATGGAGAGATGTGAGTCCGATCGGTATATCTGGAGTCTTATTTTATACTTTATCATTTGTCACGGGAGGACACCGAACTTATGGCTTAGAATATACAATACTTTTCGTGTCTTACTTTACTTCTGCTATATATTTATTGGTCAATATTTGGGGACTAATAAAAAACAAGTTGGAAGTAGAGGGGGTAGATATATATTTGTCTATTGTGAACACAGTAATTATTTTAAGCATAACAAACTCTATCGTTCCTACTGTATATAAGAGTCTTGCTGTAGCTGTATGGATGTTAGCTTATGCATTTTCAGGCTTTTATGTATTCCAAAAGACACAAAAAGAAAAATTCTTCTATATTCACGCATTGATTTCTATTTTGTTTCTTGCTGTTGCAACATCTCTAGAACTAAGTGGCTCAACACTGGTTATAGCTTTTGCGATAGAAGCAGCCATAATCTCTGTATCTTCGTTTATTATTACCAACAAAATAAGCGCTTCTGAGAAGCTTGGTGTACTGTTTATTGCTCCATTTGTTATGTCACTTGAGAGTATTAATACAAGTAAGTGGTACTATGGAATTTTCCATTCAGATTTTGCAGTCCTGCTTGTAATGGCAACTATTTTTGCGCTACTTGGTCTATTCTTCAATTCAAATAAATCTAGCGAGAATAGTAACTTAAGAATGGGAAGTATATTTTCTATTTTGTCTACTTTCTATGTTTATACAATAATCTGGCTTTCAACTCATTTCTTGTTTAGTAACGACACAGCAGTTTTCATTTCTCTATTTATTTATACAGTTGTGGGTCTTGCAACCCATTTCAACGGAATATTTAATCATAATTCCTTGATGAAAAAGTATGGTTTAGTGTTGTTGATACTTGTTGTTATTAGACTAGTCCTTGTCGATATTTGGAATATGGAATTGGTGTTCAGAGTCATAACGTTCATTGTTCTTGGTGCTATGTTTATGAGTTCAGCTTTTATTTCTAAAAACCAGAGTAGTCTTAACTTAATTAAATCTTAAATTATGAAAAAATATTTAATTTGTTTTATCTTTATACTGAGTCTATTTATAAATGTTCCTCAAAATACAAACGCACAAACAAAAGACTGGGAAGTAGCCAAAACAACTGATCAATCTTCACTACTAAGTGACTACAAAAACTATGGATTAGTTCCTGAACTAAATATTACCGTGCCAATCGTGGTTGAACTGTCTGTAACTTTGTCAGATGCAGGAGAGGGGATGATTGACGTTTTCAACAATACGACTAAGGAGTTTATATATAGCTACTTGTCTACTTACCGAAAGCCTGAGCCACAAGCAGTTTCAATTTATTCTTCTAAAAATTTACCAGGTTCAGCTGCTTTTGTTGATAAAAATTATTCAAACGGAAGTATTCTTTACTTAAACGGCAAAAGCAGTGAGTCAGTTGATTTCACTATTGGCTACAATGAGTCTTTTTCATCGAATTCCCTAACTTTGTCCGTTGGTAATGACTCTCCTCTACCGCAAAGTATTACAATTTCTGCGGAAATAAATGGCTCAATGAAAACTTTGGTTAATAATAAAAGTATTACATCTTCAACAGTCAGTTTTCCATCTGTAAATGCAAAAAAATGGTCTATAGTTATTTCTTATAATCAACCTTTCAAATTAAGTGAAATATTGATAAATAAAATATCAAGTGAAATATTCAGAAAGACTGTTAGATTCTTGGCTACACCTGGAAATAGTTACAGCGTTTATTCTAATACTGAAAGTGTTCTTGCTAGTAAATATAGCTACGGTAATAATCCAAATCTAAGCAATGCAACTACAATAAAAAATATCGGCTTTCTTCCAATGTCAAAAAACACAGCATTTCAACCCTCTGATAGAGATAAAGACGGAGTAATAGATAGTATGGACAACTGCCCAAATCTACCAAATCAGGATCAAGCTGATATAAACAATAATAATATTGGTGATGCCTGTGATGACTTTGATCTAGATGGTGTTATGAACTCAGTAGACAATTGTCTAGACAAAGCTAATCAAAATCAAAAAGATACTGATGGTGATTCTATTGGAGACTTGTGTGATTCAGATGAAAGTAGATTAACTGAAAAATATCCAGTTATTGTTTGGTTTGGTATTGGCTTCTCAACACTTGTTTTTCTTGGACTATTGTTTGTTGCAGGAAATCAAATTCGAAAAAATAATAATAAAAATAGTGATTCAAATAATATTCCTCCAAGTAACCCTCCAGTGAATCCAACAATATAAGCCAAGGTCAAAATCGGGTAGGGGACTTCCCTATTGGGAACATGATTTTAAAGGCTTTAAAAATTATATCTCACAAATAAAAGTGGGGTATTTTTATGTATAAAAAATATATACAAACAATTATTATATTTGTGGAGACTAGGTGACAGAATGAATAAGATAGAATTCAAAGTAAATCTGATTGAGCAGTTCGAACTGTTCAAAGGCATTTCCTCTCTAGATACGTGACCGAAAAGATATATTGTGCGACACGCTTATGTAATACTCCCCTCTATAAAAACGACTAACAGAACAGGAGTGTTGATGTTAATAAAAAGCTCTTCTATTCCCTCCAAAGATTATCTAGATTTTTTAAAATGCTTTTTGTAGAAAGAATACCGTCTGTTATGGGTCTACCTATCACTAGAAAACTTGCTCCAAAATCGATTACTTGTTTTGGACTCATTTTACGGACTTGATCATCTTTTGTTTTATACCAAGAAGGTCTTATGCCTGGAACAACTTTTATTAGGCTACCAGAACCTTTTATTTTATGAATCGAGTCTAATTCATGTCCTGAACATACTATCCCATCCATTTGAGTTTTTATTGAATCTTTAACAAGATCCAAAACTTCATTTTTATATTTTAATTTTGACGATGTTAAAACCGTAACTGCTATTATTTTAGATTTGCCGGATTCCTTTCTAGCAGCTTGCATCATTTCAATTCCGCCAGAAGCATGAACTGTGATTATATCTACTCCGTGTTTTGAGAGACGCCTAACACTGTTCGCAACAGTATTTGGAATATCGTATAACTTTACATCTGCGAAAACTTTTCCGTATTTCTTTAGTTCTTTTATTATTGAGGTATCTTCGTGTAACAAATCATTAACTTTGAATCCCCAGACTTTACCTTTCAGTATCTGAGCAATCTTTACTGCATCTTTTTTACTCATCCCATCCAAAGCAACGATTATTTGTTTGTTCATTATTTATGGAAATTATCTTAGCGACTTACCTATTTTACCATTTAGACAGACAATACAAAAAGCCCTTGCGGGCCTTTTGTCTAATCATTATAGATTATGTTTAGTTTGTTGAAAAGCTACTTATCCACTTTTACTTATTAACTGCAAGATCTGTATTTTCGTACTTACCCCAACAAGGCTTTGATGAGTTCCAAGGTCTTGTACCTTCTCTCTCATACAAATCTCGTGCATAAGCTACGTTTCCTTCGATAGTGTGGATATCAAGATCCATTTTCTCTGCTGTGTTCAGGTGATAAAACTCATTTATTTGCATCACACCTACGTCAGCATCGTTTACACGACCTCTGTGAATATCACCGTTTTCGTCTAGATGACGGAAAGTTGATTCACATCTAGCAATCTGAACCATTATCGGTATATCCTTGAAATATTGACGAACGTACTGTTCAGTACTCATCATCGTCTCAATTTCTTGTTTAGATATTTGTTTTACCGCTTTTGATTGGACTGTTTGGTCGGCTTTAGGAAGCTCTTGAGTTATTGGATTTGAAATCCCAGTAACTGTGGAAAGAACCATAAACAAACTAACTGCTGTGAAATTTAAAATAAGTTTTATTTTATGTAGTAATTCTGGAAGAGTTGGTTTAGAACTCTATGTAGAACGGAAAATCCAGCTATAACTGGATTACTACAAGTATAGCATACCACGTTCTTTCTGTCAATGGTTAAACCATAAAAACACGTTTTGTAAAGCTCATAAAAGTGGCTCTGTTAAGGCATAAAATCACATTTTTTATCACAACCTATAAAGTTATTTTTTGCAAACTTACCGTTTATAAAACTAAAATATTGCCAAAATAGCTATGACTCCCAAGTTCCAGTAGAAAACTAAGTTATTTCCAGCAAAAAGACTGTCTATTCTTGGTCCAAAGTCGTGAAAAATACTCAAATCTAGAGTTGTATAGTAAAAAAGCATGACCGTAACTAGCGACGCTATAGCTAATGCTCCCCCACGAACCAAATGAGATGTGCCGGTATACTCTGAAACTGAAAAAACGTAACTGTTTATGATTATGTAGATAGGAATAGAGAAAAGTAAGAATAGGCCAAGTTTGTTCACTACGACAAGCTTGTCGCCTGTTAGGAACGTGAGTTTGTCTATAAATGGAAAACTTTTATATAAAAATGTTGCAGGATAAAAGGAAAGTATGAATGAGACGATTTTTCCCTTTCCAAAATAGAGCGTGGATGCCCAGAAGAGCAACAATAGGGATAAAATAAAAGTCATGTCTTGAGAGAACATAGCAAAAAAAGAACCTATTTTTGAAAGATAAACTGACATAAATATATTATACGATATGAAACATGTGAATTCAAACGCAATAACAAAAAACCGGTAGTCATACCGGTCTTTTGTATTTGCAAACTAGAGTCCCTCGTTCTTCAGTCCATCAATCATCTTTCTAGCTTCTCTTGAGAGTTTCTTTGGAAGAATTACGTTTACTTTGACTAGTATGTCTCCCCTTTGGTTTTTTGACTCTGGAATACCCTTGCCTCTTATTCTCAATATTTCTCCATGATTTACTCCCTCTGGGATTTTTAATTTGATGTCGCCGTCTAATGTAGATATGTTTTGTTCACCACCAAGCAATGCATCTGTTAGCTTGATTCCTAGATCCATAACCAGGTTGACTCCATCCTTTTTGAAGACAGGATGCTTTTTAACATAAATCTTTATGTACAAATCTCCGGGTTGTCCGCCTAGAATAGCCTCCCCACCACCAGTAAGTCTAATCATTTCACCGTTGTCTATTCCAGCTGGTATTTTTACCTTGATTTCAGTTTCTTTCTTGTAAATTCCTTGACCACGACAAGTACTACACTTTATTTTTGGTGTTTTTCCAGTTCCCTGACATGTGTTACAAGTAGCAACGGATTCAAATTGACCAAAGAAAGTCTTTTTTACTTCACGTACACTTCCCTTTCCGTTACAAGTTGTACAAGTAACCAATTCACTACCTTTTTCCGCACCACTACCACTACACGTATCACATTTTGAGATTTTATTTAGAAGCACAGTTCTTTCTACTCCGAAAACAGAGTCTTCAAAAGAAAGTTCCAGGTCAATAGAGATATCTCGACCACGTTTTGCCTGAGCACGACGACCACCACCACCAAAAACATCCCCAAAGATGTCCCCGAAGTCGAATTCGAAGCTTTGACCATTTCCTTGTGTAAACTGAGAGAAATCAAAACCATCGAAGCCTTGTCCCCCGCCAAATCCACCAAAACCAGAAGAATTGGGACCTGCGGAGCCGAACTGGTCATACTGCGCTCGTTTTTGGTCATCAGACAGCACAGAATAAGCCTCATTTATCTCTTTAAACTTGGCATCATCACCACCTTTTTTATCCGGGTGGTATTTATGAGCTAGGGTTCGAAAAGCCTTTTTAATCTCCTCTTTTGGGGCTTTTTTGTCGACACCTAGGATTGAGTAGTAATCTTTTGACATATTTTTATTATAAGGCTTTTGGTCTTTAAGTATACTTGATAAGCTAAAACATACGTGTTATTTTCATTATAGGGGGTGGTGGACAATGTCACGTTTACCATGGGTCAAAACTTCGAGAGGTGGTAGTGGTAAGTCTATCATTTACCACGGCCAGTACTTCTGGAGTAATTGGAGTGGTGATAGAGAACACCTGTACTACAAGCAGCCAGACTGGTGGGGTCGCGAAGGTTTCATCGGTAGCTTCACTGGTTGTTGTCACTTTTGTGGGCTCGGAATTGATGATGCTGTTCGTCGATTTAAGCCAACAAAGAAGACTAGGACAGAATTCACCGTATGGAAGAAGTGTGAGTTGGGTTTCTGTGGTCGAATGACTGTCTCCATGAATGGCTACCAGTACTGGGCCAAACATTTTCCAGAAAAACGAAAGGTTGCGATATACGACAGTCATCTCGGTCGAACTCCAATCGGTTATTTACCTGAAACAGCAGTTCCTCTCTACCTTCGTCGCGAGATGCGATAAACCTCAGTTCTGTTGGAGACATCGACCGTTGGTGCCACGCAAAAGACCGTGCCCGACGGTCTTTTGCTTTTTAATTACTTAGTATCCTCTGGCTTCTTCTCCTCAAAGTCAGCATCGCGAACTGGACCATCTTTTGGAGCCTCGCCACCAGCTTGAGTCTCTCCAGCTGAAGCTTTACTCATCATCTCCCCTATTTTCTGTAACTCATTTGAAAGTTCAGACGTGGTTTTTTTAATTTGATCCATATCCTCGCCTTTAGTTGCGTTCTTTGTGTCTGTGATTTTATTTTCAATACTTGCTCGCAACTCTGCAGGAACTTTGTCTCCAGCATCTTTCAAAGATTTTTCTGCTGTATAAACTAGTTGTTCCGCAATGTTTTTTGCTTCAACCAAATCTTTTTTCTTTAGGTCATCCTGAGCATGAGCTTCTGCATCTTTTTGCATTTTTTCGATCTCTTCTTTAGACAAACTTGAACGAGCTTCGATTCTGATTGATTGCTCTTTGCCTGAAGCTTTATCTTTTGCTTTAACAGAAAGTATTCCGTTTGCATCAACATCAAACATAACTTCTACCTGAGGCATACCTCGAGGTGCTGGTGGAATGCCGTCTAGGATAAATCTACCCAGAGACTTGTTGTCGGATGCCATTGCTCGCTCGCCTTGGACGATATGAATCTCAACAGATGTCTGGTTATCTGCTGCAGTTGAGAAGACTTGTGAACGTGATGCTGGGATAGTCGTATTTCGCTCTACAAGCTTTGTAGCTACGCCTCCCATAGTTTCTATACCCAAAGATAGCGGTATAACATCTAGGAGAAGAACATCCTTAACATCACCTGCTAGAATACCGCCTTGAATAGCTGCACCTAGAGCTACAACTTCGTCTGGGTTGATACTCTTGTTCGGTTCTTTACTAAAGTACTCTTTTACACGTTCTGCTATTTTTGGCATACGAGTTTGACCTCCAACTAGTATAACTTCGTTTATCTGTGATGTTGAAAATCCAGAAGCTTCCATAGCTCTTTTTGTTATAGACATTGCTCGGTCTATGAACTCGGAAGTAAGCTCTTCAAGTTTTGCACGAGTTATTTTAATAAGAAGGTGTCTAGGACCTGAAGCGTCGGAAGTTATGAAAGGAATGTTTATTTCAGACTCCATCGCTGTTGAAAGCTCGATTTTAGCTTTCTCTGCAGCCTCGTCTAGCCTCTGTAGTGCGAGTGTGTCGCCTCTTAAATCTATACCTGATTCTTTTTTGAATTCATCTGCTAAGAAGTTGATGATTTTCTGGTCGATGTCTTTACCTCCCAAGTGTGAGTCTCCGTCTGTAGATTTTACTTCGATAACAGAATCCCCTACTTCTAGAACTGACACATCGAACGTTCCTCCTCCAAAGTCGAAGACAACGATTTTCTCTTCTTTTTTACCTTTGTCGAAACCGTAAGCTAAGGCTGCAGCTGTTGGCTCGTTTATGATACGCAGTACCTCGAGTCCTGCGATAGCACCCGCGTCTTTTGTTGCCTGTCTTTGTGAGTCGTTAAAGTATGCAGGAACTGTGATGATTGCCTGAGTTACTTTTTCACCGATTTTACTTTCAACATCTGCTTTGATTTTAGAAAGAATCATCGCAGAAAGTTCTTCTGGAGTGTAGTCCTTGTCACCAATTTTTACTTTTACTCCACCAGTAGAACCCTTTGAAACTTCAAAAGGCACGATGGCTTTGTCTTTCTGAACAGCTTCGTCTTCAAAGTTGTGACCAATAAATCTCTTGATTCCAAAAACTGTATTTTTTGGATTTGTTACTGCTTGTCTTTTTGCTAAAAGACCAACAAGTCTTTCACCTGTTTTAGACACAGCAATAATAGAAGGTGTTGTTCTCGCACCTTCTGCGTTTTCCAATATTTTCGGCTGTCCTGCTTCCATGATGGCTACAGCAGAGTTTGTTGTACCGAGATCGATTCCTATAATTTTAGACATATATTTGGTGTGTTAGTTATCAGAGCTTCCAAATTTGGCGAACTCCTCGTTTCGATTTTGAAAATTTTCGTCACCGTATACTCGATACGTCTCCTCTCATTTTCAAACTCTCAACTTCGGATTTCATCCAAATTATGAAAGCTTGTGGTTGTGTTAAATAAATAATTTAATAAATTGACAAATAGTCTTATTAATGTTATCCTCCTTTTGGAGGTGACTCATGCCACTGAGTCCAGAGGATCAGAGAGATACGCGTCTTCTCGCAGGGCTTACTCTCTGTGAGCTTGAGTTGGACGGTTTGTTCACTGTTTATTCAGTTGGACAATCGTATCAGAAAGACATTCGAATCGCTCGCCCCCCTGAAGTTGTGTCTGAAACTCTTCGTCTCATGAATGAATGGGACCAAAGAGTCGAAGCTCGCCACTCGCGGAACTGTCCAATGTACCCCACATTCATTCGAAGAAAGTAACCCCGCCGAGGAAGCCAATCAAGGCCCTCGGCTTTCTCACATCTAAAAAGTTGGTGCTCTAGGTTTAGAACCTGAAAAGTAGATAGTGTTTAAAGTTTTAAAAGCAAAAGTATATTTTTTAACATCAGAAAACTTTGAAATTATTGTTTTGGTTTTTGAAAAAGTAGAAAGGAAAAGGTTAGTTCCGTTTAGTAGAACTTGTTCTGCGAGGTATACAAAGTCGAGAAGTCTAGCTTTTATTCTTCCTCCGTTTTCATATACAAAAAATCTGGCACGGATAAGCTTCCCGTCTTTATCTCGGATCACTTTCTCTACTATATTACTTTGTGATCGTGTTAGATTCATAATTTTTATTCAAAATGTCCCACTTTAACCTTCGGTGCGCGAATCTCTTTGCCGTTTAACTCATAACCAACCTGTACCACGTCGACTATTTTACCATCGTCTTTTTTGTCGTCAACTTTTACCGTCTCTATAGCTTCATCTCTCTTTTCATTATACATTTCGCCTATTGGGTTTATTACTTTCAGGCCGTGGTTTGTCAGGGCTGTTAGAAGTTGTGACTGTATGTACTCTACTCCGGTTCTCCAGTTTTTGTCTACTTTTTCCCAAGATTCTTTGTTCTTCATAGCAGAGTCAAAAGAGTCCAATGCAGGTATTACCTCAGATATCACATCCGCCTTAGCAAATTTCAAAAACTCTGACTTTGCATTCTCATCACTCTTTCTAGCATTTATAAAATCCGCCTTGTCTCTTTGCCAAGAATCCAAAAGCTCAGAGTTTTTCTTTTCCAACTCTTTTATCCGAGCCTTTAGTTTCTCTGTGCGGTCTTTGATTTCAGGAGCTAGGTTTTCTGGCATACCCTCAAAAACCACGTCATCACCTGGGTCTGTATCCACCTCCTCTTCGAGGTCTATTTTGTTAGTATCGTCTGTCATAGTTGAGGTATTTTAACACAAAAAGCGAGGTGGTCAAAGTTGATTGACGAAAAAGTAATTTTAATGCATTATGTTAATAGGAGGGTGCGGATGAAATACCTGTTGGGGTACAAACTTCAGGGCCATATCACATTTTTTACCAACCAAACAACCGGAGAAAGGAGATGGAAGGCAGGACGAACTTCGGGGTTCGTGATTGAGACCATTGAAGCTAAGAGTGAATGTACCGCACTCGAAGCAATCAGCGAAAGACTTTGAGAACTTCGATCCAATGTCGGCAAAATCGTGCGGGAACCTTGGGCCGTTGTTGTTTCTCAAGACCTCGATATTTCCAAACTCTGAACCGCCACTCGTGGCGACGGAAGATTCCGTCGCCACGAGTGGGGGTTTTTTCGTTAATAAAATACGTGTTAAGATACAAATAGAGGTGATAAACTATGGCCATAGCGCAGCTTACATCAATTCGAAAGACGGACGGTTCGATCCGTAGAGTCTTTCGGGTTTTCGATGGAGAGGATCGGGTAACCGCTGTACTACCAGAAGAGGGAGAGACTATTGTTTATACCGCGCAGGCCTCGACACTTCTGGCCAAGATGATGGGTGCAACCGAGAATCCAAGCCATGAAGAGCTCGAAGCAGAGATGTTGGTGATTGCTCAACTCTACGAGAACGATGAGTTTGAGGATATCAGCAACACTATCGATGATCCGTCATCTTAATGACGGCGGAAAATTCCGCCAGTCAACAAGATGACGGTTTTTTTCGTGTAAAAAATAAATATTGACAGATTCAGGTCGAGGACAGAAAAAGCCTCCCGCTGGGAAGACTTTTGTCTCTGTGAGAAATAAGAGGAGAGAATTCTGCGATTAACGCTTTGACCATTGAGGAGCTTTTCTCGCTTTCTTCAGACCGAACTTTCTTCGCTCTTTTGCTCTTGGATCTCTTTTTAGGTAACCTGCCTTCTTTAGAGTCTTTCTTAGCATCTCGTCGTTATCTACCAATGCTCTAGCTATACCGTGTCTCATAGCTTCTGACTGAGAGTGAGCTCCACCACCTTTTATATGAGCAGTGATCTTGAATTTCTCACCAATCTCTTTCAATGGTTGCTTTACTAGAGTTTGCATTTCTGCAGTTGGAAAATAGCCTTCTAGATCTTTCTCATTTACTAGAAAAGTTGTCTTTGTTGCTGGAGTTATTCGAACACGAGCAACAGCTGTCTTTCTTCGTCCGACTGCCTCTATGTATTTTTCAGAAGTTTTTTCCATTTTGTTTATTACTCAGTGATTGTTAAATTTTTCATCATTTTTGCTCGAAGTTTATTCTTTGGAAGCATTCCCAAAACAGCTTCTCTGAAAATTTCAGAATATCCTTTCTTTGCAATAACTTGTTCCATAGTTGGTTGTCTCAAACCTCCTGGGTGACCAGTATATCTAGTGTATGTCTTTACAGCCATATCTTTCTCTAGAATAGAAGCTTTTGAAGTGTTTTTGATCTCAACTTTAACATCTGGAATGTTGTTTCTTTGGAAAGTTGCCAAATTCTTACCCATCAAATACACAGCAGCTTGTGTTGCTATTCTTCCGATTTTTTTACTCTCTGCGTCTAGTGTGTATTTCATATTATTTAAATTATACAAATTCAATTACGGCCATCAAACTTCCATCTGAAACTCTTGCAGGAAGTTTTGTGATTCTTGTGTAACCACCCTTTCTGTCTGCATACTTTGGAGCTATATCCTTTACGATTTTAGATGCACCAATAGTTCCTATTTCAGAAACCAAGCCTCTTCTAGAAGCAACTGTTCCTAGTCTACCTTTTGTTATCATTTTTTCAATCATAGGTCGTAGCTCTCGAGCCTTTGCATCTGTAGTTTTGATCTTGCCATTTACAACAAGTGAAAGAGCCAAAGACTTCATAAGTCCTTCTCGCACTTTCTTTACTCTACCGAATTTTCTTGTTGCTTTATGGTGATTCATGTTTTTTATTTAAGTGTGATACCGAAGTTCTTTAAGATTTCTTTTATTTCAGACAGTCCTTTTGCGCCCATTCCCTCGATCTCTAGAATATCCTTTTCTTTCTTTCTTGCAAGTCCTCCAACTGTTCGGATATTTGCATTTGAAAGTGCGTTTAGAGTTCTAGCTGAAAGATCTAGAGTTTCGATTCTTGTTTTTAGAGAATCGTCATCTGAATCCTTTGGAGCATCCTCAACTTTCTTGACTGAAGAAGGTAATATAACTTCTTCCTCTTTGAAACCAACTATAGCTTTAAGCTGGTGGATCATTGTCTCAATAGATTTCTCTAGAGCCTCTTTTGGAGTTATTGTTCCGTCTGTTTCTATGAAAAGTTTCAAACGGTTAAAATCTGTTCTGTCTCCAACACGCATGTTTTCAACTTCGTAACTTACTCTTCGGATAGGAGTGAAGATAGCATCTACTGTGATCTGACCAATATCTACTCGGTTCTTTTGTAGAACTTCCTTTGATACGAAACCAAGACCCTTTTCTGCAGTTATCTCCATGTCCAACTCTGCACTTTTGTCAGTTAGAGTTGCAATAACAAGCTCTGGGTTCAAAACTTCTACTCCGCCAGATACTTTTATATCGCCAGCTGTAACTTCTTTTACACCCTTTACTTTCAATGTGAACACTTGAGGTTCATCACTAACAATATTTAAACGAATCTTCTTTAGGTTCAAAAGAATAGTAATAGCGTCCTCTTTAACACCAGGAATAACTGAAAATTCATGAGGAATACCAGCTATTTTAACTGCAGTTACAGCAGAACCAGGAAGACTAGAAAGTATAATTCTTCTAAGAGAGTTGCCTAGAGTATGACCGTAGCCAGGATAAAGTCCGTCAATCTCATATGAACCAGAAAAGCCTGCTTCAGAGACTATTTTTGGTTTTGATGGCAATACAATTGTGTGGTCAGACATATAGGGTAAGTTAAATTTTATGAATAAATAAGAATAATAATATACACTAAAACGATTAATAAATCAATACCTAACGACTATAAAACTCGATCACAGTGTTAAGGTCAAACATGTTCTCTGTTTTGACTAAAACAGGCATACCTTGGATCTCCGCTGTCTTCTTAACTGCATCAAACTTTAGCCAAGATGGGACTGTGACTGTTTTCAATCTCTCATCAATGTTTGCAAACAAAGGCTTCTGTAGAGATCTAGCAGAAATCTCTATTTTTTCACCAACTTTCATTCTTCTAGATGGAGTATTTACTCTTCTACCGTTAATACTGATGTGACCGTGAGATACGATCTGTCGAGCACCCAAACGAGTAGGAGAAAATCCAAGTCTGTAAATAACATTGTCCAATCTTAGCTCTAGGAATTCAAAAATAGTTTGTGAAGCATTTGGAGTCTTTTTTAGAAGAGCTTCTTTAACATAGTTTGAGAACTGTTTCTCAGAAATACCGTAAATAAATCTTGCTTTTTGCTTTTCATTAAGTTGTAGACCGAACTCTGACTTTGGCTTAGAAAAACCTTTTTTCTTTCCTTTTCTTTCTAGGTGAAGTGCAAACTTTTGAGTTTGAGTTTTCTCAAATATTGGTGCCCCTAGGCGTCTTGCTATTTTGTATTTTGGTCCGATTATCATATTTTTTAATTATTTTTATACTCTTCTAGGTTTCTTTGCCTTAGGTCCGTTGTGTGGAACTGGAGTAACATCTTTGATTCCTGTGATGTTGATTCCTTTTGAAATAAAGCCTCTAATTCCTGATTCTCTTCCAGAACCAACACCTTTTACCACAACGTTTGCCTCTTTCATTCCCATTGTGAAAGCTTTAGCACCTAGTATTTCACCTACCTTTGCAGCTGCAAATGGAGTTCCCTTCTTTGCCCCCTTGAAACCAATAGATCCACTAGATGAAGTAGAAAGAACGTTTCCCTTACTGTCTGTAAGAACGATCTTTGTGTTGTTATATGTTGACTGAACGTAAAGAGTTCCTGTTTCAACTTTCTTTTTTGATACAGCAGAAACAGCTGGAGCTTTTGCACCCTCACTTCCTTCTTCACCTGTTTTTACTATTCTCTTTTTTCCCATGATTTTATTATTTTATTCTGATTTTATTTCTTATCTGCAGTCTTTCTTCCAGTACCCATCGTCTTCTTCGCACCTCTCTTTGTTCTTGCGTTAGTTTTTGTTCTCTGGCCTCTAGCTGGTAGGTTTTTTGAATGTCTACTGCCTCTGTAAGATTTGATATCTTTAAGTCTCTTTATGTTTCCAGCAACCTCTCTTTTCAAATCTCCTTCTATTTTTATCTCCTCAACAGCTTTTCTAATAGCGTTTTCTTGATCAACTGTGATTTCCTTTGGCTTTAATCCATAAGCAACCTTAGCCTTATCAAGTATTTTGTGTGCTCGTGGTCTTCCAACACCATAGAGAACTGTTAGTCCAATCTCTATTCTCTTATTTTCTGGTAATGTTATTCCTAAAATTCTCATTGTTTTATTGATTTAGTATTGAAATTTATCCTTGTCTTTGCTTATGTCTAGCATTTGCCTTACATACTACATAAACATAGCCCTTTCTTCGGACTACCTGGCATTTTGAACAGATTTTTTTTACAGATGATTTTACTTTCATAATAACGAAACTTTAAACTCTTTTGACTATTCTACCCTTTCCACCATAAGGATCTATCTCAACGATGACTTTATCACCTATTAGAACTCTAATCCTGTGTAATCTCATCTTACCTGAGAGATAAGTGAGCATTTCTTCTCCGTTATCTTCTCTCCTTACTCTAAAAAAGGTGTTTGGCAATGCTTCAGTAACTTGGGCTACTATGGAAGTATCTTTTTTGTTCTGATCTTGCATTATTTTTTTGCCAACTTTCTTAAAATATCAATTTTTAGTACAAGTAGCATGTTAACAGAATTAGCCCCATTTAGTCAACCCCGAAGCAGACTGTAACATATTAGATGAAAAAAACCGACAAAATCCAGAGTCAAAATTGACCTGAAAGTCAGACTTAAACTTATTGAGCATTTAGAGTATTGATAAGTTCTACTTTTTCAGGGTCAGATGGAATGTTTCTATTCCAAAATGGCTTAGCTGTAATCCAAGCTTCTTTTATAGCCTTATTATTGCTTATAACTCGATAAGCATTTGTCGTAGAAAGGCCTAGTAGATCTGTTTTTAAGTTATTTTCATCAAAAACCCAAACAAGCTGTGCGTTGCCGTTCAATGTAAAGTTCATAACTGTAGCTGTGTTCAAACTTGAAACAGGTAGTTCAGGTTGGAAATCTAATGCGTCAAGGTTTGTTATTTTGACCATATCATCACCCAGGTTTGGCATAATTTTAGACAGTACAGCTCTAGTTAGTGAACCCTTGTCGAATATAATAGCACTAGCTGTTGCTCTCTTCTTTAGAACAACACTTCCTGTTCCACTGTTAGACTGTGTTGGTGCGTCAAACTTATAAGAGATGCTATTTTTGTACATAACAAAGTCAGTAGGAATCTGAACTTCAATATCTTTTGACAAAGACTCTTTTAGCGAAGCTTCCATCTCTGCATCTGCCTTGTCCAACATATCTTTAGGTATTATTTTTTGTTTACCTGAAAAACCTCCGGTCATTTCAGTTTTGGATCTTGCATAAACTTTTGAATATTTAGGATCTCCTTTAAATCCAGGGATAGTGAAATCCTTCATTCCCACATTGTAGTCAGCTCCTGCCTTATCAGCTTCTACAGTAACTTCCACTGATCCAGATACAACTTTACCGTCTTTTGTTTGGGTACCTGGAACAGTTACAGGACTAACAAGTCTAAATATTAAGCCCTCTGGAGTCTCAAACCTCGTTGTAGCGACTAGTTTTTGACTTTCAGGGCTGTAACTATTGTAAATAACGATCCTGCCTTGAGCTTTTTTGGTGACAGTTTGCTCTGTAGTTAGATTTGTTCCGTCTATTGTTTTCTCAACCTCTTTTGTTATGGTTTCAGTTTGGAAACCCAAAATACTACCTGTTGCGTCCTTTTTTACAGCAAAAGTTGCATTAACAACCATAGTCTCCTGCCTAGGTGCAACTTTTATCACAGCACTTCGAAACATCGCTGAAACTCCGAAGCCAATAGCAACAACCAAAACAAATAAACTAAGATATACCCATTTTCTTGAAGACTTTTCAGGTTCTGAATATTCAAATCTGTATGGCGCATCGACTGGTGGTTGTGGAGGTGTATGTTTTACCTCTTCAGTGTAATCAGCTTTAAGTGGTGCTTGTTTGTTTATTGAAACAGGTCTAGAAAATAAATCCTTTTTTGGTGAAGAAATTGTTTCAGCTTTTGAAGTGCCGTCAATACTCTTTGATCTAGAAGATAACTCTACATTTCTTATGGACTTTTTTGGAGGTACAACATCTTGTACAATATTTTTCCTGTCTCTTATAC
>JBEBJP010000006.1:0-28738 GCA_040079825.1 Parcubacteria group bacterium | reverse complement strand
GTCCAATCGTAGGTTCATATGGTGGCAGTAATGACCCAATAGCTCCTACGGTGGTTGTTCCTCAAGAAGAAACAAAGAGTTGTTACTATCTATATGACTATTTAAGAAAGGATTTTAACAATAATCCAGTAGAAGTTAGAAAACTACAAGTATTTCTAAAGGACTTGGAAGGCTTCAAGGACATTCAGATAACTGGAGTATACGATGATCAAACAATTAAATACTTAGATATGTTCCAAAGTAGATATGCTGCAGATATTTTGACTCCGTGGGGACATACAGCTCCGACATCTTACACTTATATTCTTACTAAGAAGAAGGTAAATGAAATATACTGTAAATTTGCTTTCCCAGTAACACCTCTGCAACAGCTAGAAATAGATACATATAGAAACTTCTTGCAAGGTCTAAAGGATTCTGGAATACAATATCCTGGCTCAGGTCAAAACGATCCACTAGCAACTTCTAGTCCATCAGTTATTGGTGAGGTTGGAAGTAACAATGGAAGTGGCTCAAATACAGATTCAGGTGGATTTTTGGGAGGACTATCTTCAACAACAAATAGCTTAGCATCTAGATTTACTGCTAACGTAATATCTTCCGGTAGACAACTAGGAAATATTTTGTTCTCAATTATATCTTGGCCATTTGGTTACTCTTTTGGTGATGCGGTTGAGCAATGCAAATCTGTACTAGGTTACAACTTTTCAAGAATGTTAAATCTAATTCTAGTTTTGATCATCGCGCTCATGTCTTATCTATGGTACAGACAATATAAAAATAATAAGAAACTAGAGGATATTAACAAAGAAATTGATTTAGAATAGTTTGTAAAAATAAGAAAAAATAAAAAGGAAAAACCCACATTGCGTGGGTTTTTCCTTTTTATGTGCTTCCATTTCTGATACTACAATATATTAAAATAAAATTCAAATATTATTTATTTTAATTTCAAATTTCCCTCGGCAATTATATTTTTTGTACGATTCTTTAGATCAGGATTCAGGATTATATTTATATAAGAAGCACAAGCTATCATTAGAGCGTTGTCAGTTGCCAAATCTTTTGTCGGTAGTTTTATAGAAAGGTCGCTATATCTTTTTGTTAGCTCAGAAAAAGATTGTCGTATCTTTTTGTTTGAAATAACACCACCGGCGACTATCAGAGTTTTCGCTCCGGTTTCGTTTATGGCTGTTTCGGTTTTTGATACTAAAACATCTACCACTGAATTCTCAAAATCCCTTGCTAGGTCTTTTTTGTCAGTGTCGGAAAGGGGACCATTATCCCTAATATAGTAGAGCACAGAAGTTTTTAGACCGGAAAATGAAAAGTTTAGATTATTTGAATGTAGCATAGGCCTTGGTAGCTTTGCTTTTTGGGGAATATTTAGAGCATCCGCTTCCTCAGCCAGTTTGGATATTTCAGGACCACCTGGGTATGGCAGATTGAGCATTCTAGCAACTTTATCAAAGGCTTCACCGACAGCATCATCCATTGTTTGTCCGAGTATTTCGTATTTACCCCAGTCTGAAATTTTAACAAGTTCTGTGTGTCCTCCAGATATAAGTAGAGCAAGGGCAGGGAACTTAACTTGTTCTTTGTCTTCATTTTGAATCAGAACAGAAACAATATGTCCCTCCATGTGATTTACTGGAACTACAGAGATCTCCCACAATTTTTCTAAAGCTAATGCAAAGCTTATTCCGACCCACAAAGCAGGAGCCAATCCTGGACCCGATGTAACTGAGATTAAATCAATATTTGGTTTTTGAATTTTCTCAAAAACTTTACGAAAGTCGTCGTAGAGTTCATCTTCTCTAGATAAAATGTTTTTAATTTCTTGCCATTTTTCTTCAGTATAGTTATTTTGAGTCTCAATAAATTCCGAAGCTTCGGTCAGTGCTTTCACGAGAAGCGGTGTTAAGTTTTTTGCATGTTCTCTTTTCGCCAACATAGGGAAGACACCACCATATTCTTTGTGGATGTCTATTTGAGAATATAATGCATTACCAAGTACTTTGAAATTAGGCGAGGATAACCCACCTTCAGCTTCAACTATGGCAACCGCTGTTTCATCACAGGATGTTTCAATACTTAGGATTTTCATAGGTGGGCGGTACAGAACTCGAATCTGTGACCTACTCAACGTCAATGAGTCGCTCTACCAGCTGAGCTAACCGCCCATATGATTTTGGGGAAAGAGAATCGACCCTTACAGGGTCAGTATCCCAATTGGATATTTTTGTTCATAAGATTCCAAAAATATCTCAATCGGGCTTCGATTCCCCCGACTTTTTTCACTTTGTGAAAAATGTGACCTCACGGGGAATCGAACCCCGATTGCAGCCTTGAAAAGGCCGCGTCCTAACCGTTAGACGATGAGGCCAAAAATAAAATAATTCGGTCACAAATCAAAGTTTGCTAACTTTGTTTGCGACCCCGCCTCGCGCCGACGCGCTCCGGCCTTGCGCTCGGGTCCCATCCCGAGCTCACCCCTCTTTCAGCCTCAAAAGTCTGCGTTCCTTAACGTTAGACGATGAGGCCAAAAACACTCCGAAACTATAGCATTTTATTGTAAAAAAGCAAAAAGTAGGAAGGCGGGTCCTGTAGTTTATCCACATTTAAGAACTTGACACTAATACAGTATGGGAGTATTATGTGGGTGTAAGTTGAGGTTTGGAATTCGTTCGGTGAGATGCTTCCCAGCTTCTCCCAACAACACATTCCTAACCATAACTTACGAAGACCTGACCACAAGTGCTTCTCGCGCTAATGGTCACCACCAGTTCTTTCGGTCAGCGGTTCTTTGAATCACTGACAACCCCTCTGTCGAAGTTCGACAGACCAAATTCTAAAAGCTTCTCCCTTCGGGTCGAGAAGCTTTTTCTGTTACCGACTACTTTGTATTCAACTCAACGTAGATATCTTCTAAAGCTTTTACCGCGTCACCTGAAGCAATGTTGTTTTGGTGGTATAGTCCGTCAGTACAGTCTCCTGCTGCCCATATTCCTTTAACTTTAGTCTGTTGAGTTCTAGGATCTACTGGGATTTGTCCTATTGGATTTAACTCTAAAATATTTTTTGCAAAACCAGTTGTTGGGATAAGTCCTATTTCTACAAACACGCCAGAGGATTGTAGTTCAATATCTTCTCCAGTTTTACTGTCAGTATATACAATACTCTTAACAAATTTGTCACCTTTTACTTCCTTAGGAATAGCATTTAGTATTATCTTAAATTTAGGATTTTGTTGTAATTTTTCTATAGTCACTTCATCTCCTCTGAGAGTTTCACTTCTGTTAAGTAAAGTTACACTTTTACAGTATGCGAGAAGTTGAGCAGACGTTTCTAGGGCTGCGTTTCCTCCACCTACGACAACTGCATCCTGATCTGCAAACAATGGTCCGTCACATGACGCACAGTAGGTAAGTCCTTTGTTATCGAATTCTTCAGCTCCAGGGATGTCCAATTTTCTCCTAGTTGAGCCAGTAGCAACAAGTATTGTCTTAGTCTCAAAATCCTGAGATGAAGTGGAAACTTTGAAGCCAGTATCTGTCTTCTTTATGTCAGTTACGTATTCTCCCTCTTTTACCGTTACAGAGTCACCAGCGTATGCTAACAAGTGGTTTTTTAGACTTTGTGCTAAGTCTGCACCGGATATTTTCATTGTGCCTATCCAGTTTTCGATGCCTTCAGATACGACGGATTGACCACCGAATTCAGTAGCTATTAAGAGTGTTTTTAGTTTTTTTCTTGCTGCATAAACGCCCGCAGAAACTCCAGCAGGTCCACCACCTATTATTATTAAGTCGTAAATCATAGTGTTAAGAATTATACAGAAATTTAAAAATCTCGTCGACTAATATTTCGAAAAGAGAAAAGTAAGTAAGAAAAGGTGTTTCTGAATTACTTTAATTTAGATCTTCGAAGAAATGCAGGTACTGCTCCCCATTCATCATCGTCTTCATTGATATCAGAATTTTTGTTGTCTTTGTCGTGAGTTGGTATTGAGTTGTATATTTTTCCTTTCTCCTCTATAACTTCTTTTTCTTTAACTGGTGTAGGTGCAGGAGTAGTTGGTACTGACTGGAAAAGTGTTTTCTTTGTAAAATTTTCAGGGAAGTTAGAAGCAATAACTGTTATTTTAACTTCACCTTTCTTTAGTTTTTCGTCTTGAACTGTACCGAAGATTATTCTAGCGTTTGGATCTACTGATTCGGTAATTATTTTTGCTGCGTCTTGGATTTCAAACATACCCAAGTCTGATCCGCCAGCAATAGAAAATAGTACGCCTTTGGATCCGTTGATTGAAACTTCAAGAAGAGGGGAGTTAATAGCCATTTTTGCTGCTTCTTCCGCTCTTTTTTCACCACTTGCAGTTCCTATACCCATAAGAGCAGGTCCAGCATCTGCCATGATTGCTTTTATGTCGGCGAAGTCGATGTTGATGATACCAGGAGTTGTGATTAGGTCTGAGATACCTTCAACCGCTGATTTCAAAACATCGTCACAAATAGCGAAGGCACTTTTTGCTGTAGTTTCTTTGCTGATTGTTGATAGAAGTCTGTCATTTGGAATAACGATTATAGCGTCAACTGAAGCTCTGAGTTCTTCTAGTCCAGCTTCTGCAAGCTTCATTCTCTGCTGGCCCTCAAAGAAGAATGGCTTTGTAACAACAGCAACGGTAAGAGCACCCATTTCTTTGGCTATTTTGGCTACGATAGGAGCGGCCCCTGTTCCTGTACCTCCACCTAGTCCGCAAGTAATAAAGACCATATCTGCGCCTTTTATAGCCTCCTGAATTTCTTCCTTTGTTTCCTCAACAGCACGTTTACCTAGTTCAGGGTTCATACCTGCTCCTAGGCCTCGTGTTAGGTTCTTTCCTATGTGTATTTTACGTTTTGTTAGGGAGTGATGTAGATCTTGCGAGTCTGTATTTACAGCAATAAAATCAACACCTCTAACTTTAGAGTTTATCATGTGGTTTAGAGCGTTCTTACCTGAACCACCTATTCCTAGGACTTTTATTCTTGCGAATGCTTCAACTTCTGGTTTAATTTGTGGCATAAGTAATGGGTTAATTTCTGACTTGTAGGGGTATCATAGCAGAAAGGAAAGAAAATAAAAACAATTGACACTAAAGAGTGTATTATGCTGTGGTTTAAGCTATTTTTTATAGTTTTTTAAGGTAAAAACTGCTTTAGTGAGCCAAAAATCTTTTCTATGATTTTGCTGAATCTGCTCTTGAGTCCGAGATCGATTCTTTCTGATGTTGAGAATGCCAAAGTACACAAACCGTATGATACTGCCCAAGTAGAATCTTTCATTTTGTTTTTTGTATCAATTAAATTGAGCGGAGGGATTCTAGAAGGTAACTTTAATGACATTTTTGCAAAGTCCTCGATACCTCCGATATTTGCACCTCCACCTATAATAAAAATTCCAGCAGGTAACAGTCCGTTGCGTCCAACTCGTTTCAGATGATTCTCTATTAGTTCAAACATATCAGAAAGTCTTGCAGAAATTATTTCATCAAGTTTCTTTTTTGGAAAAGAGTTTGTACCAATACTACCAACTTTTACATTCTCAGCTTCTTCTAAAGGAATCTTTAGTCCAAGGGCAATATCGTTCGTAATATCTGTTGAACCAATAGGGAATATTTCTAGTGATATAGGTATATTATTTTCAAAGACAACAAGTGAGGTTGTTTCAGCTCCAATGTTTGCCAAAATACAGCCTGCAGTTTTTTGGGCTTTAGTTAAAGTAACGAAAGAAGATGCGATAGGTGAGGCTATAACATCTACAACCTCGATTCTGGATTCATCCACAGCTTCCATGAGGTCGTTTAGGTGTGGTTCCAAGCAAGTTACAAAAAGCATTTTAACTTCCAGTTTTGTTCCTTTGAGATCTAGAGGGCTTTTAGTCAAAATAGATTTGCCGTCTATTTTGTAAGAAACTGGAATACTGTGGAGTATTTTGTGGTTTTGTAAGATGTTTGGAGGTAGATTTTTCTCACATATTTCACCTAGCTTTTCTATATCCAACTCAGTGATTTGTAGGTCTGCTCTGCCGATTATTATGCTTCCAGTAGAAGCTGTTCCCAAAAGACCTATTCCTCCAACAGATATAAAAGCTCTGTTTATCTTTATTCCACTACTTTTCTCGGCAGAACGTACTGCTGTTCTAATACTCTCTATCGCATCTTCTTTGTTTATTATGTAGCCATGTCTTAGTCCTTTGGATTCAGAAAATCCAGTTCCTACGACGTGGGTAGTTGATTTACCGTTTTCTTTTACTAGTTCAGCAACAACCACTTTTATTTGGTGTGTACCGACATCTATTCCTACTGTGGTATTACGCATCATTATTGAAAGTAGAAAGTTCGAAAGTTAAAAGTGTGAAAGAAAAACACTAGACTTTCTAACTAGGTACTTTCTAACTCTCACACCAGAAATTGCTTTCGCAATTTCATTTCCGCTTTCTCCATTGTACTACCGTGTTCCATTCCTTTCAAATGCATTAAACCGTGGATAAACAAAAATGCCACCAGATTTGAGTAATTTCTGCCAAACTTTTTTAATTGTTTTTTTACAACACCAGGAGTTATGAAAATTTCACCAGTTTTTTTATCCAAGGAAAAACTCAAAACATTTGTAGGTCTGTTTTTCTCTCTGTATGAAAAATTCAGCTGTTGAGACTTTTTTTCACCTATAAATACTAGAGATAAAGAATACTTTTCTCCCAAAGCAGCTATTTTTATCTTATCAAAAGGCACGCGGGGAAGCGTGCTTTTTGTGGTATTTGTAATGCTAAAGTTTTCTTGCATTCTTATTTTTTTCCGCCTCTTGTGTACTCACTCATCTTACCCATCTTGATAAGTTCCATTACTTCTTCCTTTCTCTTTAGAACTTTTAGTGTTTTTTTCTTCTTTACGTACTCAGATTGCTTTCTGCCTGCGTATCTTATACTTCTAACTCGTGACAAAATGCCAGAGCCTTGTACTCTTTTAGTAAATCGTCTTATTAGATTCAGGCTGTTTTCGTTACCTGTTTTGGCTACTTCTACGTTTATCATGAGGTCTACTCTATCACAGGATATAGGATGAATCAAGTACAGTTGGGTATTTTGAGTATACTTGACAAGTGGGTATATATTGGCATATAACTATTTCAGATTTTCACAGTATTTTGGCCTTTTTAGGCCGTGGAGTAGATATGTCCAACCAGAAGAATCGACGGGTGGTAACCCTACTCGTGTTCACCATGTACGTCGCACTCGTCGGGATTATGGTCATCATGACCATCCAGATTTTCAATCGTGAATTGCTTGGTGGTCAGGTTGCTGAAGAGATGACAACTCTCACTGACACGGTCACAAGGGTCAGAAGAGGTGAACGGGTTGATGTTGAAAAGATGAATCTCGTCCGGTTTCGTCTTAACAACGACTACTTGGTCAATCGTCTCATTCATTCTGGCACAGAAGACTTCGTCAATAGTCTCAAGGCAGCGGGCGTGACAGACAAGCAGATCGAGGTGCTCAAGTCCGGCAAGTACCGGATCAGCCTCGAGCCCTAGGTGCAAAGGAGCCAAAAGGCTCGGTGGAAAAGCGCTTGGCGCATTTCTACCGAGCCTTTTTCACTACACTTTTGGGCTCTTCTAGAGTTTTGAGGAAGTTCCCAAGTTCACTTAAAGATACCGTCTCCTGCTCTCTGGTTATTACATTTCTTACCACCATGCTGTTCTCGATAGCTTCCTTTTGTCCCATGATAAGAACATGCGTAGCTTTCATATATTCTGCTCCAGATAGCTGTCCAGTTATCTTGTCTTTAGTTATGGAGTGATAGACTGGGATCTTGTGTTTACGAAGCATTTCCACAACATTCAAAGCTTTTATTTTCGCTGAAGGTCCCAACTGTATTAAATAGAACCTAGGTTTCTTTATGTTTTTTATTATGACTTTTTTAGCAAGTTTTGGATTCTTTTTTACTAAAATAGTTAAGCCTATAGTTGGAATATCCTTTTTTGCACCCATTTTTTTGGCAAGGTGATTGTATCTGTAGCCATAAGCCAAAAGTTCGCTTTCTTCGTTCTTTGCTTTATCACCCAGACTTCTGATTTCAAAGATGGTGTATGAGGCATACAGTTTGTTGGATAAAATATTAGGTTTTATTTTGTAAGCCACATCAAAAGTTTCTAAACTCTCTAAGACTTCTTTAAAATGTGTTCTACTCACGTCAGAGAGTGAAGAAATAGGCTCTGGAGAGTTGTGGAGCACTTCTTTTATTTCTGCATTGGTATTTGTAACAATAGAGTAAGGGTTTTTCTTGAGTTCTTGGCGGATTTTTGCAGGGATAGCTGGTGCATTTTTTCTAAAATAATTATTTAGCTCTCTTTCAAATTTACTTATGGATTCTCTATCACCAATACTGTTTATATCTACACATAAATCCTTATAATCTAGTTCTTCCAAAATAGAAAGAGCACATTTTATAAGTAGAGCTTCGGATGTTGATCGGTTACTGCCAATTATTTCAAAACCATAACATTCGTGTGAGTTTTTTTTCTTGGCTAGACTTCCTTGTAGTGGTTTTTTGTAATGGATAGATAGCGGTTGCGCTTCTAGCTCGTGCTTTTCCTCTGTGTACCATCTGGTCAATGCAACCTTTTCTTCAGCATCTCCGTAATAGTCAAAATCCTTAAACTGTCGCGCTTTTTGTAAGTCGTCGTTGGTTACTTGAGGCGGTTTTATAATAGTAAAACCGTAGTGTATGGCTATTTCTCCTATTTTATCTGTAATACTTTCTAAATGCTCTTTTTCTTTTTTAATTTCTTTTTTAGCCATATTTTTCAGAGAATTTTTTTATTTTTTATCTATACTTCCAGGGAATAATCCTATCTCATTTATCGGCCACAGCCTCAAAATAGGTTTTCCGAGTATATATTTTTTATTTAATGCACCCCAACCTCTAGAGTCATAACTATTTTGTCTGTTGTCGCCCATAACAAAATACTCATCAGGCGATAGTGTCCTAGTATACTCGCCATCTGATACATGAGTTATATATGATTGGTCGAGTTCGAAGCCATTTGGATTTTCTTTGTTTATTATTGTTACGTTGTTGTTTTTTATAATAACTGTTTCTCCAGGTAAGCCTATTATTCTTTTGATGAAATTCCTCTTAGGACTGCTAGGTTTGTTCAGTATTCTTTCTAGAATGCTTTTTGGTGAATTATCGTATGGGTATTTGAAAACAACCACAGAATTTCTTTCTGGTGCTCCTTTTATATATGAAAATTTATTAACAATCAGATAATCTCCTGTGGTGAATGTGGGATCCATTGAAATTCCATCTACCAAGTATGGTTCTGCTACATACATACGGAAAGGTAAAACTATTCCGAGAGCAATAGCAACAAATATAAGTATTTCTTTTCCTATTTCTTTGAACTGAGATTTTTTAGAGTTTTCTGTTTGGGAAAGGTTGGAGTCGGAGTTTTTTTCAGTATTCATGCGTGAATTATACAGTCTAAGTTTGTTTGACACAATGGTATATCTTGTTGGAGAGTATTTCTGTATTTAAGACCACATTAAATTACATATTTTTAGAAACTCTCGCAGACAATTTAGAAAACAACGACGAATGAGAAGAAGCCTGAAGCACTGTTTGAGCGAAGCGAGTTTGCGAGAAGGCTCTGGAATGAGGAAGATTGTTTTCTTAGATTGTCGAGACAAACAAAACTCACCAGAGTTTATGCGGTTTCTAAAAATAAGTAATTTTAATGAGGTCTAAGTTTATGTTAGTATATTCCTTATGTCATACATTTTTGTTGGTCTAGGTAATCCAGGAGCAGAATACGAAGGAACTCGTCATAATACGGGTCGTATTTTAGTTGAAATGTTTGGAAAGTCTCTTGATGCGGAATGGAAGGATGATAAAAAGTTAAATGCTAAGGTGTCCAAAATAAAAGTTGGCAAAACTCCAGTAACTCTAGTTTTACCAGAAACTTTTATGAACAACTCTGGCAAATCCGTTAAGCCTCTCATAACCAGTATAAAAGGTGCGGAGAAGTTGCTGGTTATTTATGATGATCTAGATCTACCTTTCGGAACAAATAAAATATCATTTAACAAATCATCCGGTGGTCATAAGGGATTGGAATCAATAATAAAATCCATTAAGACAGAAAAATTTGCTCGTGTTCGTGTTGGTATATCACCAACAACACCAAGTGGAAAAATAAAAAAACCTAAAGGCGAGGAAGCTGTAACAAAAATAATAATGGGTAAGTTCAAAGAGGATGAAATGAAAGAGCTTAAAAAACTAAGTAAAAAAGTAAATGAAGCACTAGAGACTTTTGTTTCTGAGGGTTTGGAAAAAGCCATGACTGGCTTTAATTAAAAAACCACTCGAGTATCGAGTGGTTTTTTAATTATTTTTTATCTCTAGTCTTTCTTGCTTGGATCAATGAATGACAAAGTCATTTTCTGTTCCTTTGCATCAAACATTGTGATCTTGAACTTGTAGTTTTTACCAAGTTCTAGTTTGTCATGTAGTATTTGATCTGAACCAAACTCTGATATGTGAACCAAACCAGCAATACCTTCTTCGATAGAAGCCAAAGCACCATGTTTGTTGAATTTGATAACTACTCCCTCAACAACATCGTCTTTCTTGTATTTCTTCTCAGCTTCTTTCCAAGGGTTTTCCTTCAAAGCTTTGATAGATAGAGATATCTTACCGTCCTTGATTTCGATTATTTTTACTTTTACTTTTTCACCAATGTGGAAAAGAAGTTTTGGATTTTCAACTAGTGCCCAGTCTATTTCAGAAATGTGCACCAAACCTTCTAGACCTTCTTCTAGTTTTATAAAGACTCCAAAGTCAACAATACCTGTAACTTCTCCTGCGACTTCATCGCCAAGGGCGTATCGGCCAATAATATAGTCTTTGTTTTTCTGCTCAGGATTCTTCTCAGAGAAGATAAGTTTACCTTCTTTTGGATTTGCTCCGATAATAGCAACAGAAATCTTTTGACCAACAAGTTTCTTCAACTCTTCTAGGATTCTGTCCTTGTCACCGTCAGATACGCGAGGGTAGTGTTCAGTTTTAAGCTGAGATGCTGGTAGGAAACCAACGATTCCTTGCCATGAAAGTATAAGTCCACCTTTGTTTGCTTCTGTGACTGGTAGCTCAAATATTTTCTTGTCTCTTATAGCTTCTTCTGCTTCAGACCAGATAAGTGCCTGTCGAGCTTCTTTCAAAGAGATCTCTATGTAACCGTCTTTGTTGTTTAGACTTACAACTTTACCAGCAACACTGTCTCCGACGTTTATCTTTTTTATTATGTCTCGAGCGTTTATGTATTCACGTCCAAAAATAATACCAGTACCAAAAGGTGGTATGTCTATATAAACTCCAGATTTTTCTATACCGATAACTTTTCCTTCCACAACATCATCTACTGATGGTGGGTTTGCTGATGTGCTCAGGATTTTAGACATTAGTCCGTCCTTTTTACCCTCTACAGCATCATCCTTAACTTCTTCTTCAACCAATTCTTTTGCTTTTGACATTTAGTATATGTGCAATAGGTTTTTTGTCTCGATCAGGCGTCTCGGGAAGAAACAAGGTTAAGACCTATTGCGGTTATTAATATACGAGGACTAAGTATACATAAAATAGGGGATTTATCCACTTGACTTTAGTTCCATTAGGGTGTATAATTTGGTTTAAGGGGGGTATCGATGGGAACATTGGAACACCTTTCCGTATGGGAGCTTTTGGGGGTTTTGTTTGCCCTCAGCGCTCTGCTTGAGGTCGTATGCCTCATCCCCAGACCCGGAGAGAAGAAGAAAATCTCTTCTCATTAAGACTCGACAGGAAAGCGCTCGACGCCGACCTCGTCGAGCCTTTTCTTTATTGACAAAATATTTCAAAGTATTATTTTAATATACGGAGGGTCTACATGACCAAACTTTCCTATCCTTTTTTGAGTAGGGCTATCGTCGCCGTAGCCATGGTCGCGTTTATCTGGCTCGTGGCTCCTGGGGTGGCCATGACGGCCAGACTTTGTTATGACACCTATCACAACTTGCGGTATGGTGATCCCAGAGACTACTACCGCCTGTCGATCGTAGCGTATGACGCTGTTCACGGAAAGGAGGTGCGGATCGAAGACATGGCCGAGCTGTACAAGTTTCTCAACAGAGGCAATGCCCCGCTTCGCACCTGGCTTCTCAGTCACGGTCTGAAGAACGAGGAGATCGAAACTATCAGGTACGGCAGGTACAAGCGAATCTCCGACTGAAGAGGTCGCAACAAAGCTCGACAGGAAAGCGCTCGACGCCGACCTCGTCGAGCCTTTTCTTTTTGTCTAAAAAAATATTTCTGCTATACTAACTCACATGATTATCACTTACCACAACGTAGATTTTTTCAAAGTTTCATTTGGAGACACAACTATTGCTGTAAACCCAATATCCAAAGATTCAAAAATAAAGGGCGCTCGTTTTGGGAGTGATATAACTTTGATTTCTTTAAACAGTCCAGAACACAACGGATCAGATGTTACATCTCGAGGTGACAAAGAGTCTTTTTTGATAAAAGGTCCTGGTGAGTATGAAGTTTCTGGTGTTTTTATAAAAGGTTTCTTATCAAAATCCAACTATGGTGATGAGGAAAGGATCAACACTATATATACAGTTTCGTTGGAAGGGATAAACCTATGTTTCCTTGCTGGACTTTCCGATAAAGACCTATCTTCAGAAACAAAAGAAGCGATAGATGGGGTAGACATACTTTTTGTTCCTATTGGAGGAGATGGTGTTTTGGACCCCGCTACGGCCCACAAGCTGGCTGTTCAATTTGAACCAAAGATGATAATTCCGAGTCATTTTGGTGAAGTTGGTGATAAAAACGCTTTGAAGAACTTTCTAAAAGAATCAGGTGCTGAAAATGTAAAGCCGATAGACAAACTTACAATAAAAAGAAAAGACCTAGATGGTATGGAAGGCGAGATAACAGTTTTGGAGGCGGTTTAAAATATGCTTGATACAATAGAAAAATTGCGACAAAAACCTGACCGAAAGAAAAAGCAGATCGCTTTTTTCTTTTCATTTTTGTTATCTGGTTTAGTGTTTGTGGTCTGGTTAACTATTATTTATCCGGATTTTATGAATAAACAATCGCGAGATGTTGAGGTTTCCAAAATGGAACCAACACCAATAGAGGGCTTGGTTAACATAGTATCTGGCGCGAGTACAAATATAGGTGATCAACTCAATAGAATAAAGGGCGTTGTTAATTCATATTCATCAAACGAAACATATTATGTAGCAAGTAGTACGGACTCTGTTTATCCTGAAACTACAGTAGAAGTCGCTACATCAACAGAAGACGGCATTTGATCTGTTACTAGTGATATAATATGCTTCCTCAAAAACACTCAGTCTTTCCAGCTAGTTTATCTTAAAAAGATGTTTGAATCATGAAGGTGAATGTGATATAATAGACCAAAATTTATGGCTAAAAAATCAGAGACTACAGAGAAGGATGAACCAAAACTGCCCGCTCACATAAACGTTATTTCTCAAGAGATTACTTCTGAAATGAAGTCTTCTTTTATCGACTATGCTATGTCTGTTATCACAGACCGTGCTTTGCCAGATGTCCGAGATGGTTTGAAACCTGTGCACCGACGTATTTTGTACGCGATGAATGAGAACGGTTTGACTGTTTCTGGTAAAACCAGAAAATCAGCGACTGTGGTGGGAGCCGTGATCGGAGACTATCACCCTCATGGTGACGTTGCTGTATATGACTCTATGGTAAAGATGGCCCAGGATTTCACTACAAGATATTTGCTTGTTGTGGGACAAGGTAACTTCGGTTCTATTGATGGAGATAACCCTGCGGCATACAGATATACCGAAGCAAAAATGGCTCGTATTACAGGTGAGCTTTTGAAAGATATTGAAAAAGAAACAGTAGAGTTTCATCCAAACTATGACGGAACAAAGAAAGAACCTTCAGTTTTGCCGACTCGAGTACCAAACCTTCTTTTGAACGGAACATTGGGTATTGCTGTTGGTATGGCAACAAACATTCCTCCTCACAACTTGGGAGAGGTGATGGATGCGGTATCTCATCTAGTAGATAACAAAGACGCTACAACAGAGGACCTTCTACAGTTTATAAAAGGTCCAGATTTTCCTATTGGAGGTGTTGCGTTCAATCAAAAAGATATAAATCATGCCTATGCTAACGGAAAAGGTGGTGTGGTTGTTCGTGGCGAGGCGGAAATAGTAGAAACCAAAGCAGGTCAGTCACAGATTGTTATCACATCTATCCCATACAGAGTTAACAAAGCAAATTTAATAACAAAAATAGCTGAGCTTGTTCGTGACAAAAAACTCGAAGGTGTCAAAGCGATGCGAGATGAATCCGCAAAAGATATTCGTATCGTTATTGAGCTAAAAGGCACAAGTCACCCTCAAAACGTTTTAAACTATATTTACAAACACACGCAACTTGAGGAAGCTTTTCACTACAATATGGTGGCCTTGGTTAATGGAGTTCCAGAAACACTTTCTCTAAAAGGAATTCTTGAGGAGTTCGTAGCTCATAGAGTGACAGTTATAAAACGTCGCACAGAATACGACTTGAAGAAAGCTCTAGAGAGAGAACACATCTTGCTTGGCTTGAAAAAGGCGCTTGATCACATCGATGCAATCATAAAACTGATCCGTGGAAGTAAAGATACTCCAGAAGCACACAAGAAACTCATGACAGAGTTCAAGTTTTCTGCTATCCAAGCTACAGCTATTTTGGAAATGAAACTTTCTCGACTTGCTGGCCTTGAGAGAAAGAAAGTTGAAGATGAATTGAAAGCTGTTCAGGCATTTATCGAGGAAATGAAAGCTATCCTAGCTTCTCCAAAGAAAATTCTAGGAATAATAAAAGACGAGTCTAAAGAAATAAAAGAAAAATATGGAGATGAGAGAAGAACTCGCATTATAAAAGGTGGCGTACAGGTTTTGTCTGTAGAGGATTTGATCCCAGATGAAGAAAATGCACTTGTTCTAACAGCGGGTGGTTATATAAAACGTACAAACCCAGACGAATTCCGAAAACAAAAAAGAGGAGGTGTGGGTGTAGTTGATCTAGATACAAAAGAAGAGGATTTTGTGACGATGCTTCTTATTACTTCAACACATTCTGATTTGCTATTTTTCACAGACAAAGGAAAAGTCTATCAAACAAAAATGTACGATATCCCAGAGGGTCGTCGGGCTACAAAAGGTAAGTCAGTTATGAATTTCCTTCCACTTTCAGAAGGGGAAAAGATCACATCTATTCTTCCAATGCCAAAAAGTGTAAAAGATGCAGAAAGTTCACTTATGATGGTCACAAAACAAGGTGTGGCAAAGAAAGTTGCGACTGCTAGTTTCCATGATGTTCGTATTTCAGGAATTATCGCTATAAAACTAGACGCAGGTGATGCATTGGTTTCTGCGAGTTTCGTAATGAAGAAGGACACAACGATAGTTATAACTTCAAAAGGTCAGTCAATTCATTTCAAAGAATCAGATATTCGCGAGATGGGACGTACTGCTATGGGAGTGCGAGCTATAAAACTATCTAAAGGCGACGAGGTTATCTCTGCGGAAGCAGTTTCAAATACTCTCAACAACGCATCTATCATGGTTATTTCAGCTAACGGTTATGGTAAATGTACTGACATAGATGAATACAAAGTTCAAAACAGAGGTGGAAGCGGTATAAAAACAGCAAAAGTAACACCAAAGACTGGAAATATTATTTCTGCAAAGGTTTTTGCTGAAGGCGAGGGTGAGATAGTGGCTATTTCTAAAAAATCTCAAGTTATCCGTGTTGATGCAAAAGAAATCCCAGTGCTTGGACGACAAACACAAGGTGTGAGAGTTATGAAATTGCGCGACGGTGATTCTATAGCTTCTCTGATCTGTTTGTAGTATTCACACAATTTCTTATTCATCATAAATTTTTTGAGACCGCATAAAAGTTTGGTAACTTTTTGCTTGCCTCGGTGCTCTAAGAAAACAATAGGCTTGGTTCGTAGCCTTCCCGCAAACTCGCTTCGCTCAAACAGTGCTCCAGTCTTACTTCACCTTCGCCTTTGTTTTCTAAATCACCTGCGAAGTCTCAAAAAACTAATGATTCAACAAAATTGTGTTTCAAAATCTCGTTGACTCATGTTTTTTTCTAGTGTCTGCGGAACCTGGGAAAAGGTGAGCAGAAAGAAAATTTTGAGCACAAAATTATTCTGGTACTAGAAAAAAGTATGAGGAGAAAGAGATTTTGTTAATAACTAAAGTGCATATCAATTTTTTTCGTACTATAATTAGTTTATGTTTTCTGATCCTGTAAAAAATATCGAACAATGTAGCATACAGGCCGGAATGGATATTGCGGATATGGGTAGTGGCTCAGGTTTCTATTCTATTGCAGCCGCAAGAGCTTTGATATCTACAGGTAGAGTCTATGCGATAGATGCTCACAAAGAAATACTTTCTAAACTGAAAAATACGGCTACAAGAGAGGGGATTTATAATATAGAAGTTATTTGGGGAGATATAGAGAAGCCAAACGGTACTAGATTGCGAGAGTCATCAGTCGATCTGGTTCTTTTGTGTAACGTGATTTTTCAAGTAGAAGATAAAAAAGCCGTTATCAAAGAAGCAAAAAGAATTTTGAAGCCTGCCGGACGAGTTTTACTTGTTGATTGGGCAGACTCTGCTGGAAAAATAGGTCCTGAACCCAAGATGCTTATAAAAAAAGATAAAGTAGCAGAGATGTTTGAAAAAGAAGGTTTTCATTTGGACAGAGAAATAAATGCGGGCAGTCATCATTATGGTATGATATACAAAAAGTTATGAAAAATATGAGCACTTTTCAGATAGTGGTTGTTTCTTTTTTTGGGGTATGTATGATTTTTGGAATAGCAGTTTTTTCTTTATCCAAAACGTCTTCTCCTTCTCAGAACTTCAATCTAGTTGTCTGGGGGACAATGAATGAAGATGTTTTTAACAAAGCGCTGTCTGCTTCTTCTATAGCAAAAAGTAAAACAATAAAAGTTGCTTATGTAAAAAAAGATAGTTCTACTTTCGATACCGAATTTATAGAAAGTTTGGCTGATGGAAAAGGTCCGGATATTGTTATTTTGAGAGAGGACTCAATGTACAAACACAGGAACAAGATTTTCACTATTCCGTTTGGTAGTTATCCTGAAGAAGTTTTCAATAGTACTTTTATAGAGATTGGCGAACTTTTTCTAAACAAAGAAGGTGTTTTTGCTGTTCCTTTTATGGTTGATCCGCTTGTGATGTATTGGAACAGAGATATGTTTTCAAACAATGACATAGCCTTACCACCAGTTTATTGGGATCAAATAGATCCTCTAATAGAAAAAATGACTCATCGGGATAACAATGCCAATATCCTGAAAAGTGCCGTCGCACTTGGTGAATGGAAAAACATCAACAACGCAAAAGAGATCATATCTATGTTGTTTATGCAGGCGGGTACTCCAATAACTATGAGAAATCAAGCAGGAAACATAAATTCTGTATTGAATTCACAGTTCGATAAGCCTGTCGTGCCAAGTCAGGCAGGACTGAACTTTTATCTAAAGTTTTCAAACCCTACTTCTCCTTCGTATACATGGAACAGATCTCTGCCAACTTCACTTAACTTTTTCTTGTCTGGAGATCTCGGAATTTACATAGGATTTGCAAGTGAGATCTTTTCTATTCAACAAAAAAATTCAAACTTGAACTTCCACGTAGTCAGTGTTCCACAGATTAGAGATACAGAAAAAAAGATAGTCTTCGGACATCTTTATGGTCTAGCTCTAGTAAAACAGTCCAAACAGCTACCTGGTGCTTTCACTGCTATAAAAGCACTAACAGAAGTAAATTCTTTGAAAAGTTTAGAAGTTTCAACCAACCTTCCTCCAGTAAGGCGAGATATGTTGGCAGACAAACCCTTAGAGGCCTTCCGTTCTGTGTTCTACAGTTCTGCACTTATATCACGATCATGGATCGACCCAAATCCTACTGAAACAACAAACGGTTTTCGTGATATGATTGAGTCCATAACAAGCGGTAGATCTAGGGTAACGGATTCGCTTGGCAATCTAAACGAGATAATAAGTTCTAATTTAAAATAAAATGATTTTTGGTTTGAAAACAAGAGTAATAGGTTTAATGCTTGGGTTTGTTTTTTTGCTTCCAACTGGTGTTATTGCTCAAGTTCAAGCCAATGATCCAGGTACTGGTATTACATACGAATGTAATAGAAGTGCGCCAGGGGAGTGTCGATTTGAAGATTTAATATCAGCAGTTCAGAAAGTTTTAAATTGGGGACGAAACTTTGCCTTAATGTTTTCAGTTATAGTTATAGCATATGCAGGTTTTGATTTCATGGTATCTGGAGATAAATCAAGCAAAAGAGAGGATGCAAAGAAAAGGCTTGGAAAAGTTGCTCTCGGTATAATATTTATTCTTGCAGCATGGCTAATAGTTACCTTGATTCTTACAGCTCTGGGGACTAGTAGTGTAGTACAATTGGGATAATTAAATTAAATTTATGAATATTTATAAAAATTTTTTTATTAGTTTAGTTACGGTTCTTTGTTTGCTAACACCTATAGCAACTTTTGCTCAGGTAACAGCAAATCCACCCATTGTTATTAACATCCCGAATCCGACCAATGCAGGTAGCGATCTTATGTCAGTTCTCAATACTTTACTCACTCGTGTCGTGATGCCTATAGCTACCATAGCCGTAGTTATGTATATCATCTGGGCAGGATTCTCTTTTTTGACAGCCCAAGGTAACACTAAAAAGATTGGCGAAGCAAAAAGCAGACTTCTCTGGGCGCTTATTGGTGCTGGAATACTATTGGGAGCTGCCGGAATATCTGCACTTGTTCAAAATACAGTAACTGGGCTTATTGCCACATAAAACTTATGAAATTAAAAAGCAAAGTTAGTAGTATAATTTTATCAATAGCTTTTTCTGGGGTCGTTCCTTCGTTAGTTTTTTCTCAGACGGTTTTCAGATCAGGTATGGCTGGTTGTATAACTGGCAACTATTCTCTCACAGGAGCTGACTTTAAATGTACGATTTATAGAATAATTTCACTTATAAATCTCCTCATACCGATAATGTTTGGTTCAGCATTGATTGTTTTTTTCTGGGGGCTTTCTAAATTTATATTAAATTCAGGCAGTCCTGCCGAAGTAACCAAAGGCAAGAGTTATATGATTTGGGGGGTATTGGCTTTATTTGTATTGGTTTCAGTCAGAGCTATAATTGGTATTTTAGCTACCAACTTGGAGATAGGTAATACTGGAGTCATACCACAATTTAAACAGTTATAAAATTAATAAAATAAAATGCATAAAATAAAAAATACGTTCTACATTATAGTTTCAGCAATAATTGTATTTCCTGCTTTGGCTCATGCACAGCTGGAAGGTGTCGAAGGTCTTCTTGTCGCATTGAGAAGACTGTTAAATCTAACCATCCCAGTTTTGATCGCTCTCTCAGTAGTTTATTTTATGTGGGGAGTTGCTCAGTTTATACTAAATGATGCATCAAATGAAAAAACTAGAGAAGACGGCAAGAAGAAAATGTTGTGGGGTGTCATAGCTTTGTTTGTTATGGTGAGTATATTTGGAATTCTGGCATTCATAGGTAATACGCTGGATATTGAAAATCCATATACCAATTCACCAACAAATAATCCAGGTAATTACTATGACCTATTTTCTGGACAAGAAAATGCGTAATATAAGAAATTATTCATTATTTTATCCACAGAAAGGTTGTTAAATAGAGCTATAAGTAGTACAATATTAGGCATTAATCGTAATTTAATATTAATTCTCATTTTAATTGAGAGAAGAAAAATATGAAAAAAGTTATTTATGGTATCTTGGCATTCTCACCAGTTTTAGCCTTAGCACAAAATGCTACTCAGTCTATCAACAACTTGAGTGGTCTTTTGGGTAACATAAGAGGACTTCTAAACACTCTTATTCCAGTACTTATTGCTTTGGCTGTAGTTTACTTCTTCTGGGGACTTGTAAAATTCCTAGGTGCATCAGGTGATCCAAAGGCGGCAGAAGCTGCAAGATCTCAGATGATCTGGGGTGTTATTGCTATCGCTGTTATGGTTTCTATCTTTGGTTTGGTTTCTTTCCTTCAAAATACTCTTGGTATACAAAACACAACAATAGTTCCTCCTCAAGTCTAGTATCAAATAGTGTTAAATGACAATCAATAAATTCCTAAATAACGTAACAGATCAGATAATAAATCCAATTATTTTGCTTTTGTTTGCTCTTGCTGCGGTGTACTTTGTTTACAGTGTTATAAAGTTCCTTACTGTAGATGCAGATGACAAAGGGACAGCCAGAGTAGAGGCAAGAAATGCTATTATGTGGGGGATTGTCGGTATGGTCATTATGATTTCAGTTTACGGATTGATTCGATTTGTGCTCGTTAGTTTCGGTATTTCTGTGAACGATCCATCTCTGTCCGGAGCGGCCCCTTATTTGGGTCAGTAAAAAACAAAAACACTCACCATCTCGGTGAGTGTTTTTGTTTTGATTATTTTGTATAAAAAAGCCACGTGCCTCCTCCCCCGAAGGGGAGGTGTTGCACGTGGCGGTGTACGTTCATAGGAAGGTGACAGTCACAGTGACTGATTCCGTTCCTCTAGATTGGAACTGTAGCGTGTTCACTCGGCCGGGTAGGGTGAATCTGGCACCCTTGTCGGCTTTTGTACACTTGTCACTTTCGTTAACGAATATGCAGAGCGGACCTTCCACATCGAATGTGATGTTCTTACCATCAACACTCAACTTCTCTCCCGGACCATCAAGTGGAGCTGAGACTTTCACAACTCCATTACCTCGACTTGGCGTTGAGGCCAATCGTGGCTGGGATACGCCTCCCGCCATCATCGCGCGGACTTTGGGGAGAAGCCCCCACTTGGATTCCCAGTCTGGATCGTTCTTGCGGATCCAGATGGCAATTCTGACGTTACCCTCGAGTTTGCCAAGGTCCGCGTGAAGTTCTTTTGCTTTCTCGCTCCAGAATTCTGGTTTGATCATGCAGAAGCCGATGGCGCCGTTTGGTGTGCCGTCTTCGTTCCGTCCGATCCTGGGTGTCTTGCTGTTGTCCTCGAACTGTTTCCAGTTCGATTCAGTACCGCAAGTCATCCACATCTCATACTCTTCCTTGAGTGTGAGACCAACACTTTCATTGGTCCACAGAAGGTACGAGTTGTACGCATCACTATTTCCTTTTCGCTCCGAAGGGAACGAATAGTCCGTGATGCCGGGGGAACTGACCACACTTCCTCCTACCGAGTTGGAACCCGATGTCGAAGTGACACTGTCGTTCCACGGTAGACGTGGATCAGCCATGAGATTCCCCACTCCGAGGAACCACACTACGTAGAGCGTGGCGACCGGAATGAGAACATAGGCAACCCTCATCTTGAATGGGGTCTTCGACTTCGGCAACATAGGGCCGAAGGCCAGAACCAGCGCCAATGTCCCGAGGGACAAATAGTGCCAATTCGTGGCCCACTGCCCGATCCACCACTTGCTAGTCGGTGGAAAGGTTGCGAGCAAAACGTAGATGAGGATGATACCGAGACTGACTACGAGCCAGTTTTTCCAGTCGATGGACCCGGTACCGCTTAAAGTTACACCCCACCCTTTCAGTAGAAGGCAAATGAATATGATGAGGGTGATCAGGACGATCACCACCAACACACTTCCAACGATCAGAACCATGAGTTCTCCTTATTTGTCTGCCAATACCACCTTTCTTTCGATTGGGGGTATCGTGACGACCGCTCCACCACCTTCAACTTGGGTGGTGACCTTTGAATCTGGGTGAGTGTATCTCGTTGCTCTTCCGGTTGCACCAGCAACTTGAGCCGCGATGTCGGGATGGACTCCATCCTTGATCATGGCGGTCGTTGCGAGTGTCACATCGGTGATGCTTGCGGCATTGCGGAGGTTATCCGCTTCTGCTTCAGCCGTGGCGTCGATCAGCTTGTTCGCTGCAGCTCTTTCTGCTGCGATTTTTGCGACTTCAGCTTGAGCTTTCGCTTCTGCGATCTTCGCCAAACCCTCGAGCCTTGCGAGCTCTTCGGCTTTGGCTGCCTTCTCTTCTGCATCAGACGAGAGGTTGTAGACAGGAACCGAAGCTCCGCGAAGACGAACACCGCAGGTTTCGATGAGCTTGCGGTTGATGAGAGCCACAATGCTGTTAGACATTGCACTTCCTTCAACCTGGCTAGCTTTTCTGAAATCCTCGGCAGTCATCGTCATGGCTACGTCCTTCATGGCTGTTCTCGTGTACGACTCAATGATGCTTGTGAAGTCACCCTTGAGGTTGTACACGGGTCTACGAGGTACTACGACCTCGTAATTACCTTGAAGAAGCAGGTTCGCTTCAATACCGTCACTGAACTTCATGTCTGGTACTGCTACCGGACGTGGGAATTCAGAACGGAGTTGGTCAACCTCAGCGACATTGTCGCTTCCGGTGATCCATTCTTCTGGTGGCATACCAGGTCGAAGGTTTGCATTTGCCTTCTTCTTGGTCAGCGGGATCACGTGGACTCTTCTATTGAAGATATCGAATCCTCGCCAGTAGTAGCCCCATGTTTTCTGAATGAAGGTCTTCTCCTTCTCGGATTGACCCTCATACTCCTCGTCAACTAAGACCCAGTCGTTGATTAGTTCATCACCATCTCGCACTTCCGTGCGAATGATTTTACCCTGAACCAAAACGTCATCTATTTTTACGCCCCAGCGCAGGATCTTTCCCGTCACATTGGCGTAGGTGAAAACGTTTGACTGGCCCGAATCGACAAAGGCAAGGTTGCTAGTCTCGATTTGAAAGAAGAGACTGCGAAGGTACCCTGTGTTCCAAGCAATGCCCAGCAACAGTCCCGTCATGATAATGACGAAAGCGATGAGCATGTCTGCAATCAAGAGACCATCTGCACCAAGGCTGAAGGATAATGCCTTTCGAATGCCGAAGGTGATGAGCACGAATGCCATCAAAATCAGCACAAACCTTGAGGTGGTTCGAGACACAGAATTCGCCTTGTTGGCGATCCACCTACCCAGACGCTTACCCCAACTTTCTTTCGTTGGGTGGGTCGTCACGGGTGGGGGTGTTGATGCTAGCTTGGTGGAACGCATGTTCCGCCTGAGCATCAGCACTGCGAGTACCACAGATGTGATAATCACGGTGAAACTCGCAGTGACAGCCCAGAATCTAATCTGATCCATCTTTTTCCTTTCTAGAACGTCATGAGCTGACATCGGGGTAGGCACTATGCCAGCCCTTTCTGCTCCACCCACTATTCTATCACATAAGACTATAAAAGTCAAGTTATATTTTTCTTCGCAAAAGTCACTCTACATAGCCATTTTGAAGACAATTTCTCACACTATTAACAATTAAATGAAAATTTTAACTTGTTTTTAATGTTTGTAAATGTATAATGAAATTACAGTTTAACGAATAAAAAAATAAATCAATGCCAATTCTAATTATTGAAGACGAAAAAAAACTTGTCGATATATTAAAAAAAGCTCTTAAAAGTGAGCAATACTCAGTAGACGCTGCCCTCGATGGTCAGGAAGGTTTTGAAAAGGCAATTAAAAATAATTACAGCTTAATTATTTTAGATATTAAGTTGCCTAAAAAAAATGGTATTGAAGTTTGTGTTGATCTAAGAAAACGTGGTATTCAGACTCCGATTATTATGTTAACAGCTAGAGGTACTGTTGAAGATAGAGTAAGAGGTCTCGACGGAGGGGCAGATGATTATCTTATTAAACCTTTTGGTTTGGATGAGTTGTTTGCCAGAATACGTGCTGTGATGAGACGACGAAAAACGGTGGATGCTGATATTCGAAAAATAGCTGACTTGGTGCTCGACAAAAAGAAACATGAAGTTACACGGGCTGGCAAGGTAATAAACCTTACACCAAAAGAATATAAACTTTTAGATACACTTATGACATTTCAAGGAGAAGCTATAAACAGACGCAGATTGATTGATCGTGCTTGGGGTCCACAATTTAAAGAAGCGAACAACGAACTAAACGTACACATCAGGTACCTCAGAAAAAAGATCGATGGAATCAGTAAAAAATCTAGAACCAAATCTTTGATACATACTATTAGAGGTGTTGGTTTTACTATAAAGGGTTAGTGTTTGTTTTTTAAAACAAAAAAGTTATATGGAAGACAAATTAAAACAAAAACTAGAGGAGACCGAATTAAGATATCATCGAATATTCGAGACTGCTAGAGATGGGATAATTTTGCTCGACTATAAAACTGGAAAAGTTACTGAGATTAACCCATTTTTGGAAAAATTAATTGGATATTCGAAAGATAAATTTTTGGGCAAGAAATTTTTAGATATTCCGATTTTTAAAAATGCAAAACCCCTGCATAATTATTTTAAGATTTTAAAAGAAAAAGGATATATTGAGTGTGAAAGATTATCTCTGGAGGCCGACGACGGTAGAATTATAGAAATAGAATTTGTATGTACAGTATATTCTGCAGGAGATTCTAAGATAATTCAATGTAACATTCGAGATGTTACTGAAAGAAATAGATTTGAAGTAGAAACAGAGACTAAAAGAATACTCGATGCTGAAACAGCCAAAAACAGTTTTATTGCCGACGCTACTCATGAGTTTCGTACACCTTTAGCTATTATAAAAGGCAATGTGGATCTCGGTCTCAGAGCAAAACAGACAGATTATAAATCCGCGAGGAAAGCTCTTAGATCAATAAATAAAGAAGTGTATCGCCTGTCTGAACTTTTGCAAGACATAACCAGTATAACTTCCAATCAATACAACAGACGATCAACAGACAGAAAACCTGATAAAGTCGTTTATCTACATCGAGTCGATATTGTTGGGGTGGTGAGAAGTGCCGTGAACAGATGTAGAACTTTGGCTTACAAAAAAAATATTCACATTACCATGTCGGATTCAATTCCGGAGTTTAGCATGATGGGCGATAAAAAATATCTTGAAAAACTATTCATGAATATAATAAATAACGCAATATTGTATGGTAAGAAAAATGGAAAAATTGTGATCACAGGGTCAAAAGATGATTTGTTTTTTAAAATATTAGTGACTGATAATGGACTTGGTATATCGACCAAGGATTTACCACATATCTTTGACAGATTTTATAGGGCTGACAACGGTCTTTCCGGTAATCTAAACGGTACAGGTCTCGGACTTGCAATTTCAAAGTGGATAGCAGAGTCACATGGGGGAAGTATAACTGTCAAAAGTTCATTAAATAAAGAAACGACTTTTAGTATTATTTTACCAGTAAATTCATCACCAAATAAAAGTTAATTTGAATTTTCATTCTTAAAATAATGAAATCTATAAATTTAAAAACAAATATAGAAAAACAAAAAGATGAATACATCGGAATAGCTTCACACGAGTTACGTACACCCATTTCTTCACTGTCTCTATATTCAGAGCTTTTGGCGGATTATGTAGATTTTAAAAGTCACAAGGCACTTAAAATCTACCAAGATATGCGCAGTCAAATAAAGAGACTGGTTAATCTAGTCGATGATCTTTTGGTCGTAAACGAAATCGAGAGAAATAAATTGACTCTAAATATTAAACCGTTCAACATAAATAAATTTGTAAAGGATATCATCCATAATTTTAAAGGTGTGACGGTTGGGCACAAGATCATATTTAAAAGTAAGGTGAAATGTAATGTTATGGGGGATGAAAATAGACTTACGCAAGTTTTAATAAATTTAATTTCAAACAGTATTAAATATTCGCCTAGTGCTGACTCTATTGTGGTTACTGGGTGTGGTGACATCCTATACAGTAGGAGGATTTATTCACATCTTGCTTGTGATTGCTATTATTATGGTTCTCATAAGGTTGATACGTGGTGAGCCTGTTTTATAAAGCTTAGATAAAAAACACTGTACAAGAGTACAGTGTTTTTTATAAAAAATAAAAAGGAAAACGAAAGACCGCTGGGTGAACCATGCGGTCTTGATCTTGATACGGGCGAATCTATTCAGACGTCGATCTTTACGAAGAATCGGATGTCACAGGATGAGGAATTCTCGTCCCCGTCACACACGAACTCGTTGATCCCGACGAACGCTAGCTCGTCCCGGCGTGGACACAGGTGATGAAAGTAAACCACCTTTCCACCCTCGTACAACCTGTTGTCTTGGGTGGGGTTGTCGTCGAGACGGACAAGTGTCATGCTTTCCGTGCCGATTTGCGGGAGAGATCTAGCAGATTGGAAGTACACACCTGTTTCGATCATCACCGCTTCTTTTCCTGCGATGACATCTTCCAGCACAGCGGGCCGATAACCTCGTCCCAACATGATGGCTCGGATTTCGAGCAGACCTTGCTCGATTGCAGTATGGGTCATTGGCCCTCCTTCCATATCCAACCATATTATGTAAAATAAGTCAAATAATTTTTGATCAGCACAGAAAGAAAAGTATTTGTATTATTTTGTAAATAACTTGTAATCTAACAATGTATCTTCTACATACATATCTACAGGAACCTTCACTATTAATAATCCACCACTTTTATAAAGAATTCCCATGGAAGAGTATGCATAGTGGTGTGTGTCTCTAAGTATTTTAAAGTATTCTTCCCTTGTTGGTGGTTTAATTATCAATCTTTTTCCGATATATATTTTATTAATACTATCACTCGTTAAGTTATATCCATCTTGAGATGTATTATACATACGATAATTACTTTCAAATTGTACGCCTTGGTCTGTAATAATATACATTTCATATTCAAAAATAGTACCGCTTTTCCATGCAGATACAATTTTATGAGGTTTTGTAAGAACATTGATGTAATCTTCATAGGCTTTAGCAAATTCTTTTGTAGAAAAATATTCTTTATATCCGGTATTAAAATCCTCAGTCATAGCTCTTTCGATAGTATAGATTATTTTTACTCTATTTTTTTCTTTTGCGTATTCATAATAAAAAATAGACAGTACATAAAGTATCGTAAGTATGCAAAGCCCTGAGACAATTTTCGGGAATATTAATTGTTTTGGATCAGTGTATCGCTTTACTATTAACAAATAATACAATTGAATACCAAAAATAATTAAAGAAATAGAACCAACTAAACAATATAAGAGTGCAAAGGGGATTAGCGCTATGCCTCCAAATCCGTCTCCACCTATTCTTATTAAGTTGAATTCAATCAAAAATAAAAAAAAGAAAGTAAATGAAAAACATATAACCCATCCAATAAAAAGAAATTTAGTAAGTTTTGAGAGTTTTCTTTTTGATTTATCTAGGTATTCAGTATTGTCGAAATCCATTCGATAATTATATCATATTTTATTGGTAAGGTGAGAAAATTCTGAGACTAGGTCGCGAAATAGTCGCAAAAATATCTCAAACAATCTTCGAGTCCCTAAGAAAAGTCTCCCATTAAGTATGAAAAGTTTAGATGGGATTTTAAAATAACAGAAAACCCGCCGACCGATGCCGACAGGTTCTGTCGTTCGGTGACGGGTCACACGTTGTGCTTACGGATGAGAAGTCTGAGTGCCATCTCAACCGTGAACCATTCGCCGAGTTCCTTCTGTACTCGACCAAACTTTCCGATTTCTTCAGCAGTCAGGGGTTTCTCAAGAATGAGTTGAATCCTGCTCCCAAAACCTTGTGCCTGGGCAACTTCAGCTTGGGGTATTACGAGACCCAATTTTTTCATCCAGGTTTCAGGCTCTTCACCCAAGGCGATAAGAAGCCTGTAAGTTGAAGACGAAACCCCTCCAATCTTTCGCTTGCTCAGCTTTCCTTTTACTTGCAGGTCCTTCTCCAGTCGTCCACTACGTACGTCAGCAATGATTCTGAAGCTGACTCGAGCTCTCTCTGCGAGTGTCCTGTTGGAGAATCGTTTCTGAGCCATTGATGACTCAAGAAATTGCGAAAATGAGTCGTTGCTCATAAGCCTCCCAGCTTTTTCATCTGGAATTAAAGTAACATACAATAATATGTGTGTCAAATAATTCGGAAATAATTATTGGGGTACAAAAAATACAGATATAAATATGTATATTTTCAGCTGTGGGTAAGGAGGGAATCACTTCTCCGAACTTTTGAAATATAAATCAGATATAAAAATAAGTAGTGTGGAATTGGAAGTTTTACTAAAATGAAAACCGCCTCGGAGAGAAACCGATTTGGTTTTCTGAGAGGCGGGTTAGAACTTGGGAATGAGCAGTGGCCAATGGCCAATGCGGAGGCGTGTGAAAAGGACAGAAATTCCAAGCAGGATTACCCCTGTGAGAAGGTGGGTGGGGCTTGATTTCATTACCCCAACTACGATGACAGGAAATCCAGCGACGAAACTTCCAACTTCAACTACTCCACTGAGAAGTCGTTTCATAATGTTTCTCCACTTATAATAGTAACATATTAATATATCTATGTCAACTTAAAGTTCGGAAACATTTTAGGGTTACTAATAATATATATAAATATGTATATTTTCAGCTGTGGGTAAGGAGGGAATCACTTCTCCGAACTTTTGAAATATAAATCAGATATAAAAATAAGTAGTGTGGAATTGG
>JBEBJP010000005.1:0-36344 GCA_040079825.1 Parcubacteria group bacterium | reverse complement strand
GTGTATAAGAGACAGGATAAACATATTTTGGTAGATCTCTATATGAAGAAACCTGATCTTTCATTAGTTTAGTCAATGGTTCTTCATGCGTAAAAGCTAGACCAAGTTCTGTTTCATTTTTAAGTTTAGTCTTAAACCAATTATCTACAACGTCGTCGCTCCAACGATTTGTACTTTCCCAAGTTTCCTTTTCCTGAAGAGTAGATAGGTTGATTTCCTGTCCACCTAAAAGATTCATTTCTTCGCGAATTATATTTATTATTTTATTTAAAGTAATAAGACCCAATGGCAACATGTCGTAAACCCCTGCCATCTCTTTGTGTATAAAACCTGCTCGTATTAAAAGTTGTGCATTTTTTGATGTCTCGTCTGACGGTGCTTCTTTTCTGGTTTTTGTAAAAAGTTGTGATTGTCGCATTAGTAAATAGTATATTAAAAAAAGTAGTGGGTCAAAAATTCATACAAAAAAACTCCCGCTGTAGAAGTCCCAGCAGCTGCTGGAACTCCTACAGGGGAGCGTCGTCGAGCGTCATCTGGTATTGATGCACACCTCGTGTGCCAGACGAAGCCAGGGACCGCTCGGTGGGATTGTGCGTGTACCTCACAGATGACTATGCCTGTCGTGGGCTACTTCCGACTAAACCCAGAGTCGGAACACGACAGACGGCGGAGAACTTCTGGCTCTAGTATAGCATGAATTAATATAATGTCAAAATAGTTTGAAGATATCGTGTGTAGTGACTACAGCCATTAAAATCAACAAAAAAGCGAAACCTATGGTGTTTGTCCACATAACGATGGAGGGCTTTATTGTTCGTCCTGTAATCCCCTCTATAGCCACAAATAGAAGCCTTCCACCGTCTAGAGCAGGTATTGGTAATAAGTTAATAACAGCCAAATTTATAGAAATTAGGGCAACAATAGATAGCAAATAGACAAATCCCAGAGTTCTCGCTTCCCCAACAACACTTGCTATGCCTACTGGACCAGCAACTTGCGACAGATCCGATTGGAAAGTTATAGCGTCATATAAAAAGCCCAAAGTCCCAACTACAGTTCCTTTAGTTACGAGCCATGTTGTCCGAGCACCTTCAAGCAGGGCGAGATGTGCTGGAAGTTTTAAAGTCCCAACACTATCCATTCCAATTCCCAACAATCTTTTACCAGAAACTTCGTCTATCGTAGGCTCCAATATAAAAGTCTTATTTATACTTTCACCTCTTTTTATCAATATTTCTATGTTTTTATTTTTTTGATCAGAAATCAAATCCTTAACTTTTTGCGGATTTAGATTCTCATCCTGCAATGATGTTTTTCCTGAACCCGCAAAAACGATCGTATCTCCGGCAATTATCCCCGCTTTTTGAGCCGGCGAATCCTTTAACACTTCTGTAATAACCAACTTCACATCTTTTACTTGTCCAAAACCAGAATAATCAGTCGGAGAAGGTAGTCCAATAAAAAAGCCTAGTGACAAAACTAACCATGCAAAAATCATATTCATAGTCACACCTGCAACCAACACAGCAGACTGAATCCATTTAGATTTAAAAACAAAACTATTCTTTTTATCTTCTTCACTTATATTTTCAGCATGAGCATCTTCTCCAAAAATTTTCACAAAGCCCCCAAAAGGAATAGCATTCAAAGTGTAAAGAGTTCCACCCCATTTTTTCCCAATTATTTTTGGTGGAAAACCTAAACCAAACTCATCCACCCGGATACCAGATTTTTTCGCAACAATAAAATGTCCAAACTCATGAACTAACACCAGTATCGCCAATATTATTAAGAAAATTATTATAGACATTTCAATAATGTAGCATAAATCTCTTTCTCCTCATATCTCTCAGAGAGACACGGATAAATTTTTGCTAAAATTTTCCTTGAGCTCGCTCCGTCGAGCCTCGCTAGTCTCTCTTCAAAATATGAGTCGACGAGATTTACTCACTAATCTCCTTCTCCTTCTTTGCAAATATCTCATCCAAAACTCTTCCAGCGTCATCTAAAACTTTTTGCAAATCTGTTTTCATTCGAAATCTTTCATCTTCTGATATTTTCTTTTCCTTTTCTTGAGCGTCGATGTCTTTTATCGCCTTTTCTCGTTCCCCTCTCATAGTCACTCGAGCATCTTCTAGTTTTTGTTTTGCTATTTTTACCAAAGCTCCTCGCCTATCTGAAGTTAGTTCTGGAAAGATAACTCTGAGCCCTTTATCATCCACTGAAACTGAAAGTCCCAAGTCAGATGTAATAATAGCCTTTTCAATAGCTTTTGATTGTGACATATCCCAAGGTGTAATACGCAAAGAACGTGCATCCTCCACTGACATGTTTGCAACTTGGTTTATCGGCATGAAAGATCCATAAGCCTCTACTTTAATACCATCTAGTATTGCAGGTGTTGCTCTCCCAGTTCTAATAGTAGAGAGTTCTCTTTTTAACCACTCTTCTACGTCTTTTGTTGATTGTTTAAATTGTGCGAAATTGTAAGTCATAGGTGGATAGTATAACAAAAGTTTATATACTTAGCATTAAGTTTTCCAAAATAACCTTTATAGGTGCACCTCGATCATATAGCGACTGCCTGGCCAGAGAAGCAACTTCTAGAGCCTTGGCGCTTTTTTCTACACCAGCCTCGTATAACTCTGTTTCAATCTGATTTAGAAGTGCGATAGCATCCTGTTTTGTTTTCTCTTCGTCACTTATCTCGTCTGTGATTTCTTTTACCAAAGCGAGTCTTTCTTTCATTTTCATATCCAAAAATTTTGTCTTGGCTTTATCTCCTTTATTACTATATATAACCTGAACTCTAGATCGAAAAGTCGGCAACAAAATGTCTTGTGGAGAGATAATAAAAAAATGAGTCCCTGGAGTTGGTTCCTCAAAAACTTTTAGTAAAGAGTTTTGTGCTTCTTCGGTAATAAAATCTGTTTGAATAATAAAAACCTTTTTGCCAAGTGAAAAATCTTTTCTTTCTTGTCTCGTGGAAATATCTCGAGAATTCTCAATATTGAAATTCTGGAATTTTCCATGCCAAAAATCAGGATTACCTGCAATTTTCACACCAACTTCTTCTTGTAAAAATTCACTGAGTTTTAAAAATAATTCCTCCACCTCCCCCACTAAAAAATAAGCGTGATGCAGAGTCTTGGATTTTGAATATGAATCAATCAGTTGTTGCATATATACATTGTAACAAATTTAAATATTTCAAATCTCTTTCTCCTCATATTTCTCAGAGAGACACGGATAAATTTTTGCTAAAATTTTCCTTGAGCTCGCGCCGTCGCGCTCCCTAGTCTCTCTTCGAAACATGAGTCAACGAGATTTGAAAGTGTTAACGTTTAGATATAACTGACTTTTTGTACAAATCTAGATGTTCAAGTGCAATTCCTGTCCCCTTCACAACACAGTATAGCGGATCCTTAGCCAAAACGGCTTTCACACCAACACGACGGAAAACAAGCTCAGGAAAGTTACGTAACTGCGATGTGCCTCCCGTCATTATGATTCCCTTGTCTATAATATCTGATGAAAGTTCTGGAGGTGTCTCTTGAAGCACGTCTTTGATAGCTTTTACCATTTCACGCAAATCTTTACTTATTGCTTTGACGATCTCGTTTGTTTTTATTTCTACACTTCTAGGCAAACCCGTAACAAAATCACGGCCTTTTATAGTAACTGACAACTCTTCATCTATAGGAATAGCTGAACCTACTTTTATTTTTATCATCTCTGCAGTTTTGTCGCCAATACCCAAATTAAAAGTTTTCTTTATATAGTCAGCGATAGCATAGTCGATTTTGTTACCAGCACATTTAACAGAAGTTGAACTCACTATACCGCCAAGAGATATAACGGCCACATCTGTAGTACCACCGCCAATATCCACTATCATATTTCCCACAGCTTCGTGAATAGGAATACCAGCACCAATAGCAGCCAAAATAGGCTCCTTAACAACGTACGCATTTTTGGCCCCCGCACGAATCGCTGCCTCTATAACAGCACGTCGCTCTGTAGAAGTAACTCCCGCAGGAACCGAAACCAAAACTTCTGGTTTTATAAAATTCCACTTACCCAAGGCTTTGTCTATATAATATCGGAGCATGGCTTCTGTCACTCTGTAGTCCGCAATAACGCCGTCTTTCATTGGACGATAAGCTATTATATTGTCAGGAGTTCTGCCTACCATTTCCTTAGCCTCTATTCCAATAGCTACAATTCTGTTGTCCTCCTCAGACACTGCAACAACAGATGGTTCGTTTAAAACTATTCCACGACCAGGAACATACACCAAAATATTTGCTGTTCCCAAATCTATCCCCAATTTTTTAGAAAAAATTCCCATAAAGTGCTATTACTATAAAACTATATAGAAAGGAATGCAAAACCATACAAATTTGCCATTCTTGGTATAATCAAATATATGCATATAATCACCGTAATCCCGATTAGTCGTGGAATATCCAAGGACACCCTAACCTATTTTACTAAACAGGATTTACCCTCTGGATCCATAGTTTCTATTCCGCTTCGAAATAAAAACATTCACGGTCTTGTGATCCAAAGTAAAAGAGCCGAAGAGTTGAAGTCTGAATTAAAGTCTTTGTCATACAGTATAAAAAAAATAGAAAGTATAAAAACTCACACGTTTTTATCTAATTCATTTATCGAAGCCACAAAGAAAATCGCAGATTTTAACGCCGGAAGTGTTGGAGCTGTTTTGTCCGCACTAATTCCCAAGATAGTACTTGATGAAAGTGAAAACTTAAAAATAAAACCAAAAGACACAAAAGGCGGAGTCTTTTTCGAAACAGTACTTTTACAATCCGATGACGAGGAAAGATACGCTACATACCGTAGTTTGATCCGTGAAGAATTTGCAAAAAACCGATCAGTGTTTTTCTGCCTACCTTCAATTGAGGACCTTTTGAGAGCAAAGTCGATTTTGGATAAAGGTATAGAAAACTTCACATACACAATACACTCTGGTTTGACCAAAAAAGAAATTCTTTCATTGTGGAAAAAAATAACCGAGGAGGATCACCCTGTCTTGATAATAAGCCTGGGTTCTTTTCTTTCCATACCCCGAAACGATTTGGGAATAATTATTTTGGATAAAGAAAGTTCTAGAAACTACAAAATGCAATTGAGACCTTTTATAGATATTCGAACGGCAGTTGAAATGATTGCAAAAGAAATGAATGTAAAACTAGTTTTAGGTGATTTGTTTTTGCGCACTGAAACGCTGTGGAAAGAGAAAAGTGGTGTCTACGCACCACTCTCACCACTCAAGTTTAGATCTTTATCCGCTGCAACCTGTGAAATAGTAGAAACCAGAACACCACAAAATGCTGAAAAGAAAGCCTTTGCCATTATCGGAGATAGATTAAAAAAGTTATTGTCGGATTCCAAAGAAAACAACGAACACACTTTTTTGTTTTGTGGTCGTAAGGGTTTGTATCCTATTACCGTCTGTAGTGACTGCGGAACTGTGGTGGCTTGTAAAAACTGTCATGCGCCAGTCGTTCTGTACAGCAAAACCTCCGTTAAAACAGCAACCAAATCAAACTTATTTGTTTGTAATCATTGTGGAGAAAGACGAGATGCCCAGGAGCTTTGTGTGCACTGTAATGGATGGAGGCTACATCCGCTAGGTATTGGGACAGATAAAGTTGCAGAAGAAATAGCTTTAATGTTTCCGGATACAAATATACTAGTTATGGACAAAGACCACGTGACGACTCACAAACAAGCAGTAAAAATGAGAGATGCTTTCTATAACACTCCAGGAAGCATCATGGTTGGCACAGAGCTTGCTATAACATATCTAAATCAAAAGATAGAAAATACTGCTGTTGTTTCTATAGACTCTTACTTCTCTATTCCAGATTTTCAAATAAATGAAAAAGTATTTCATATTCTTTTGTTGCTCCGATCACTTTCAGAAAAAAGATTCTTGATACAAACTAGACAGGAAAATATAAAAATATTTGATTTCGCAGCTAAAGGAAACTTGATAGATTTTTATCGCGATGAAATAAATGACAGAAAAGAAATAGGTTATCCCCCATTTACAACATATATAAAAATAACCTTAGAAGGTGAAAAAAGTACTGTAAAAAAACAGATGTCAGATATTGGAGAATTTATGAAACCTTATGAACTTTCTATTTTTGATGCGTGGAATCCCGGAGGTCATCAAAAATATACTGTTCATGGTCTTATTTCCCTACCCGAAGGTAAATGGGTAGATAAAATTCTATTGGAAAAGTTACGAACACTTCCGCCAAATTGCACAGTAAAAATAGACCCTATTACCCTTTTATAAACACATATTTTGTGGTAATGTGGTGAAATCAAAGATATGAAAGACATATTGCAACAAGAATCTCTTGTTTTGAGAGAAATATCCAAAGATGTTCCTCTTGAGAAAATAACATCTCCAGAAATACAAAAGATAATAAAGGAAATGAAAAGCGCCTTGTTATCCCAAGACGATGGAGTGGCCATAGCTGCTCCACAGATAGGATATTCACTAAGAATATTTGTAGTTTCCGGTAAAGTAAAAAATATAACAAAAAAGAACAAAGGAGACGACGAAGAAAATGATAAATCAAAATATCCTGATACAGTTTTTATTAACCCAACAATAAAAAAAATCTCAAAAGAAAGAGTTGTTCTAGAAGAAGGTTGTTTATCTGTAAGATATTTATATGGCCAAGTCAGTCGTGGAGTCAAAGCGACAGTGGAAGCGTATGATGAAAACGGTAAAAAATTCACACAAGGTGGAACTGGCCTTTTGGCACAGATTTTTCAACACGAAGTAGATCACCTAAACGGTATTTTGTTTATTGATAAAGCAAAAAATATAGAAGAGATTACACCCGAAGAAGTGCGAACTCGTAAATAAAAAATGGAAAATCAAAAAATATCCTGGGCTTTTTTTGGAACGTCAGAACTTTCTGTAATAGTTCTAGACGAATTAAAATCAAAAGGCCTTATCCCAAAACTAATAATAACTTCTGAAGACAAACCAAAAGGTAGAAAACTATTATTGACACCTCCAGAAGCAAAATCTTGGGCGGATAAGGAAGGAGTAAGTGTTCTACAACTAAAAAGTCTTAGAAACGCAGAAAGTGTAGAAAAAATAAAATCATTTGGTAATTTTGAATTCTTTCTAGTTGCCTCGTATGGCAAAATCATACCGAATGAGATACTAGATTTACCTAAACACAAAACTATAAACATTCACCCTTCCCTGCTTCCAAAACTACGTGGTCCATCCCCGATACAAAGTGCAATACTTAAAGAGACAGAAACTGGAGTAAGTATAATAAGACTTGATGACCAAGTTGATCACGGACCTTTATTGGCACAGAAAAAAGTTGAGATTGATTGGCCACCATACGAACAAGACTTGGAAAATCTCGTCGCAAAAGTTGGAGCTTCTATGGTTGCTGACCTTCTTCCTGATTTATTGGAAAATAAAATACAAGAAAAAGAACAGGATCACTCTAAAGCTACTTTTTGTGAAAAAATAAAGAAAAGTGATGGTGAAATAAATCTAAACGACAGCCCAAACTTAAATTTGATAAAAATCCGCGCTTACCACAAATGGCCAGGTGCTTTCTTCTTTGTGAACAACAAAAGGATCATAGTAAAACGAGCACACACAGAAAACAACGAACTAGTTATAGATCGTATAGTTCCAGAAGGTAAAAAAGAAATGGACTATAAGGATTATATAAGAAACTTTCAGAAATAAATTTAAAACGAAACGTATTTACTAGTAGAAGTTAGTCCTAAAGCTTTTTCCTCAGCTTTTACTGAAATGTACAGTAAAAATATAATTGTAAAAATACAACTGAAAACAAAAACTACAATAGGAAGGCTTGCTTTTTGCTGGATACTCCCAACTTTCATTTGTTTTTTCTAAAATCCAATCTCTTTATCAAGTCTTTTATTTTACTTCCACTTCTACGAATTAATGTATCTCTCTTTGATTTCTTTGAAACTATAACTCTCTCTGCTTCACCTCTAACAACGTCTATGGATGTGTAAATGTCTGCTTCGTTTGCGACAACAAAAACTTGTTGATTGCCTGGCTCAACAATGTTTATCTCAGTTCTAAAAATATCACCAGATTTTTGATGACCTGTTGTTTTACCAACTTCTACTTCACAAAGAATACTACTGTCTGATCCTAAAAACTTTTCTAAGGACGAAATTTTCTTGTTAATATAATCCTCTATCGCTGGTGTTACCTCAAAGTCTTTTGATGTTATTTTGATGTTCATATCTATATTATACACCCACAAAAAAGTTCGTTCAAACAACAATTGCATTCCTCGGTATTTTTGATATTATCTTAATATTCCGGTGTAGTGAGAACTAAGGAGATCGCCGGGGATTGCGAAGTAAATTCTGGCAGTTAAATATAATTGTCAGAATGCATTTCACAATGTATTCCGGTGTAGCTCAGTGGTAGAGCAATCGCCTGTACCTAATAGGTCGTGCAGCTTCCTAAAGTAATTTAGGTCGAAAAATGAGGTGAATTCGGGGAAACCCTATCTTAATAACTTAGGGCAATCCCGAGCCAAGCTACGATCGAAAGATCGTTGAAGGTGTAGAGACTATCTCGAAAGAGAGTAGCTGAAGAAATTCCGCGAAGCGCCTCATATCCCACTCACTTTGTGAAGGATAATGATATAGTCCATGCCAACAGTAATGTTGGAATAAATGTAAGCGATTGGTCGTAGGTTCGATCCCTACCGCCGGAGCACTTAGTTGACGAAATAAATATTTTGTTGTATTTTTTATTTAGATAGTAAATCGTGGTGCATCTCATAAGCATAGTGCTGAAGAGGTTTATCACATAATTTCGGAGGTGTCTTATGACATCGGACGATAACTTTGGTAGAGAAATAGGCCTAATTCACAAGGTAGTTGTGACTGGCCGAAAAGTTGGCGCTGACACCGCTTTCTGGACGGCATTAGCTGACAATGTCTCGCTCCTTGGAACCATTTCCGTGCTGGTAAAGCACTTGTTGGTATTGAAACGAAAAGGCACGAGCCCACTTTCACAACCAACAATCTCGCCCATCCTCAGCTCAATACTTCTCAGTCTGACTGATGACTATTGTCTTTGCTTTGAGCATAGGTGCAAAAAAGCAAAGAAAGACTGGGGTGAGTTTGAAAAGGAATTCCAACTGAAACATCCAGAGTGGAGTGAGAGGGGTCGGACTGGTTCACGAAACGGTGCTCGAATACTTTGCACCATAAACGACGAACTCTCGAACTCAGAAATTTTCCCTGAAGAGTTTGTTGGAGAGAGCTTCGTTCATTTCCTTCACTCTGGTAGCACATCACCAACCATACTTACCAACGAGGTTTGCGTGTCACCAACCCGCTTTAAGACCTCCCTTTTGGAAGTGTGTGAACGTCGAAGTGTTATCGCCCTGCTCGACCAAATGGGATTTACAATGTAGACATTCACGGCCGTCCTCGTCGTCATCCGTCCCCACTGGCTTTTATAGCAGTGGGGCGGTTTCTTTTTATACGAGTTCTGAAGTGGTTTGGAAATAAGGCATACCCAAAATCCCAGAAAGTTCCAATTCTCTTTTAATTGTGACCCAGTTTAGAGTTCTGAATGCGTCCAACTTGCGGAGCCAAAGCAAACCCCGAAAGGGGTTTTTGCTTTGGCTGGTGAACAAAACAAAGTTTTGTGTGTAGGGATCGAACAGTTTGTCGGTTTACGAGCACACCAGTGCTTGTCGACAAACTGCGTTTTAAATTTGGTTGAGTGGCGACGAAACTAAATTTAAAAAGATCACCCTACCGCCGGAGCCAAACAAAAGACCCTAAAGGGTCTTTTGTTCTATCCATTGATCAGTACTAAATCTAAAATGATGAACTCCTAACTGTCATCTGGCTCATGGTAAATTGACCAGTTGAAATAACTACTGAATTACCAGTTATCTGACTAACAGAAGAAAGCCAAGTTGATGGTGTGGTTCGAAGTTGGATTGTTGTGGTTGAAGTAGATGGAATTGTCCCCTTTATTGCATATATGTGTCTACCAGCAGAAAATACTACATTGTCAGAAAAGGTAAAAGTCTGCTCTGTAACATTTGTATTACCTGTAACTGGACCAGCAACCACAGTTCCCTTTTCATTAACCAAAGTTACCCCCGTAATAGACCCACTTATAGATGAATTGTTAGGAAGACTAAAAGTCATTCCTTTTACGACTACTGGATCACCAGAAACAGTTACAGCAAAACCTCCAAGCATTTGGTTCGGTATATTAGATACTAGATTTTGAGATTGTATCTCAACCGCATTACCGACAGTAACAGAATTCTGTGGTGTAGAAGGAACAATTGTAAAACTTAAGTTATTAGAATTACCTCGTACACTCCCAACTTGGATACTGTAAACGCCCGGAACAGTTGGTCCATTAGTTATTCGCGAATCGAATGAAACACTAGGAACTGTGAAGTTTATTGTTTTACCGTCAGTTGAAAAAGCAATAATCTGGATATGGTTACCATTGGCGTCAATTCCATTTACAGTGTTCTCATAAGAAAATCCGTTTCCATTAACAGTAACTTGAGTGCCAACTTGACCAGAATTAGGATAAATCGACAAAATCGTCGGGGCTGACTGATTTGAACTTACTATAGAAAATGAGGTGTCACTTTCATCATACACAGAACATCGTGCTCCTTCACCCACCGTTGAGTCTGGAACACAACCACTGATACGTACAACAAATTTTCCAGTAGTTTTATATAAATTTCTGAATTCTGGAAGAGACGGAACTGTCCACACCTCTGTTCCATCATTCAAAGTTTGTTGTCCTTGAGAAATACTATAAATTCCAAGGTAGACTTGATTCCCTGCTTGATCAAACTCATTTAGCTTCTCAAAAACTTGAATAGACATATATGCATTCGATGGTAGATTCGAAGAATTCCAACTAATTGTCTGAGATGAGCCTACCTGTATAACTTCTCCTCCATTCGGAGAAAGAACAGTGACTACTGGTTTATTTGAAGTTGATCTAGAGGAAATAACGTTCACAGTATATGAATTACTTACTAGACCAGACTCATTCGTAACTTTAACGACATGCGCACCATCCTTCATTGCAACAAAAAACTGAGTATTAGTGTCCGTATTATACATAGCAGATACAGGAGTTTGATCAATTGTTATTGATATTTTACCTCCAAGTCCCTTACCTTGAATATAAGCAAACTCATCATTATATATAGTTCCTGCTGGAGCGTCTTTTGCTTGAATACTAATTAAAATAGGAGATGAAGATGCTATGGAAGGTTGTGTTGTCACAGGAGTTACTGGTGGAACAACTGGCAGTGACGGAACTGGTGAGACACTACTTGAATTACAATCAATAGACATGATTTTTGCTCTAGTTACCGAACCCACATATCCGGGAGGAGTTGCTGAAATATTATAAGTTTTTTGGAAAGCAACGACAGCAGATCTAGTCATTGAGCCAAAAAACCCACTAGGCTGAGATGTTAAATACCCATTAGTATTTAGGAAATCCTGTAAAATGGAAACTGAGTTATCATTTGCGTTAGTATCTCGCATTCCATAACGAAGATTAACCTTCAAAACAGCACAGGATGTATCTCCCGAAGGATCAACGTCTGATTCAGCTATGGTTATTAGTGGTGTTAATAATAAAGTTGTAACAACTGCCAATGATAATATGTATTTTTTCATGAACGGATTATACCAAATAAAAGAGCTCTTTGCAACCCCTATTTATGAAAAAACAAACTAATCAATTTTGTGTTCGACATTACATTTTTTCTTTTCCTTTCAATTGAATATCAAATATCTCTATGCTAAGGTTACTGCGGAATTGAATACCAACACAGAGAGGTGTCTATGGAAGAACATGTGCGAGTATCAGGATGGGGACCTCGGAGACAAGATGAAGCAACTACAAGCATTACCCTCTCAGGCATTCCCAAGGATCAACAGGAGAAAGTCGAGGGTGTAACCTTCGGTCAACACTGGATGACGGTGAGGGATGGCAAGCTCATCTTCTCACCTGCCAGGGAACCATTGCCGAGTCCTGTGGAGGACACGGAGCTGTTGCCGTATTGGCGACGACACGACGAACGTCAAGGGCTCATGAAAGAGTTGGTTTTTGACCCAGAAGAGCGGAGCGACTCACCGTCCTTTATGGTCAAGCATCTCTGCGGGTATAACTATACTCCCGAGAATTACAAGATGAATGCCAAGCTCCTCGAGAGCTACGGATTTGTCTGCATGCGTTCTGCAAGAGGAAACGACGGCAAATTCTGGGAAAACTGGTATCTGCCTGGAGCCTGGGCTGCCAATGGCGCGCTTAAGAGGATGCTCGAAATTAGACAGCGAGAGAGTAACAAGAAACAGAATCTCGAAGCTGAAAAGCGAGATGAAACCAACAAAATCGTCTCGTTTCTATGTCGTCACGTCTCTTTCGGCCAGCTCGATGTTGTAACCCAACGAGCGGCAATGATCATCGAATAACTCCGCCACCGTGCGTTACGACGAGAATCCGTCACCTAACGCATAGTGGCGGATTTCTCTTTAAACAAAAGAAAACTCTTTAATTGTATAAATGTTTATTTGACATATTTCTTTTATATGATATAATCGCAACTGGAACAGTTTTTCAAAATTTCAACTAGGACTGCGGGGTATCCAATGCCGAATCACAGCAAAACGAGCGATGCTCGTTTTTGGACTCGCTGGCGCCTTTCTGGCGCTGTTGCGACTGTCGTTCGTTCAGTCAAGATCGTTCTCCCGAACCGCTCAGAGCTCCTCGAGCTATTCCGGACCAAAGATGGTCCCGACGAACCGCTTCCGGGGGTCATCGCCATCGGCGGAGACTTCTACGTGAAGAGTCAGGCAGCGCTCGATGCACTGCTGGCCGCGCTTCACGTCATCGGCTACAAAGTCGACAACCTTCGGGAAGCCGACTATCGCAAGCGCGATGGTGTGAGCGTGAAGCGGATGGAGAAGAAAGGTAGGTCGCTCTGGTTTGGTTCTCTCAACATCCGTCGCGGCAAGTGCAACAGTTGCAGAAACTTCATCGAGGTGACTGGTATTAAGTCGCACGGTCACAAGTGCGAGTCGTGCAGTGCCGTTACGTACTACAAGATCATCGATGGTAGCATGATTCGCTTCAGGTTCCAGCGGAACAATTCAAAAGACTGGGGCATGGCCGACATCAGCATGAAAGCCAAGCGCTGGGATGTGGAGGCAGGGTATCTGTACCTCTATCCGGAGGTCACCGGTGGTCTCTGGTTGCGTGAGGACAAGGTGCAGGCTTATCTCGATGCCAACTCCGACAAGTGGGAGATGGTTGAAGAGAATGGCCATCGGCTGATTCGTGTACGTTACTCAGGCTCGTACCGTCTGGAAGACTCGGACATCACCACGATCGACATTCATGGACACCACTGGAACCACAAGATCGTCCTCGTCTGGGAAGGACAAGAGTACGACGAGTGGTTCTCAGACTTCCCAGTTAGACAGTCGGTGAACATCTACGAAGCGTGGCACTGGGCTCCACTTCCGGCTTCGCCGGAGGTGCACAAGATGGTGCTCGGTTCGATCGGAAGCAACGACAACAAGAGTTGGCATCTTCAGGACGGCACTCGCTGGTTCACACCTAAGATGTTCGCGGAGATGGGCAAATTTATTCGCCATTTCACGACACTCGACGCAGACGCCTGGGATAGTGCATCCAAGCAGTTTCGAATCGACGGACCGGGCGGAATCGACGACATCGCAGCGTTCTGTCATCCGAAGTTCGCAAGCGACTTCGCACGGGTGATGGAGGCTACGATGACACGATAACCACATGGACTGAGCAGACCAACTGCTCCCGCCGAGATTGATATCTCGGCGGTTTTTTTGAAATTAAACTTAATCTTTATGTAGGAGTAAAATATAGAGCTGTCTTTTTATTTTACTTTTACATAAACATATTATATATTTCGGGTTGAGGAGAGAAAAATGTTCGTTGCACACAGTCTCCGGAACGGGCTTCTCGCCAAGTTGGTAGTGCGTGAGGTCACTGAAAGAAGACTCAACAGAGAATGCTTCCGAGGCGTCCAACTCAATGTCGCTGGGAACTTTCTTCGTTGGAATTCGGTGAATCGTCTTTTTCATGACAAGGAGGTTGTGCGACGCTTCTTGGCGGAAATAGAATACCGGTGGTCAATACAAGATTTCAATACTCACAGCGTCAGCATCACGCTTTCGACGTATGTGGGTTGGGAAAGCACCGTGGAGCGCGCGAGGTATTCCGATGAAGATCTGGAACACTTCGAAACCAAGAATCCCAACACTGGCAAGAAAGTGTGGGGTCTGCGAGTTATGCTCGCACGCAAAGACATTCTTGCACCTCGCACGCGCAAGCTAACCATCGTCTACAACTTAAAGTCAGAGAGGAGTGACGCAGTTGCCATAGTAGAGGGACTGTACCCCGGCATCGATGTCGGTGAGCCAGAGGGAGATTTCACCCAAAGGACGAACCGCATCTGCTTTGACTGGAATCACCCCGGTGAATAGCTGGGAACCTGAGCGCTCGACTGAAGCCTAGCTTCGGTCGAGCGACTTTTTTATACAAAAACAATTTATCATAAAATACTTCATCTGTACTTAATGTGCATTAAGTTACAATCAAAACTCGACAGTAGATTCGGTCATTGAACCGACGTGTCATGGAATGTGTCAAAAAATATAAATTAATCATTATTATTTCATTTAAGTTTATTAGCCCACAACATTAAAATCCAAATTAAAATCTAACCAAAAAAATAATTATGAAAAAAACAAAATCCACCTGGTCATCTATAGTTTTTTCGATGTTATTAATAGCAAGTCTGGGAGTAGTTTCCTCTGGAGGGGTCGCGTTTGCGCAAACTAACACGACTGGAACAACAACTGCTACAACCACAGACAACACAACAGGAACCACAACATCAAACACCACAGGTACAACCACTATGAATCATATTATGGTGATGAAACATCTGTGTAATTATAATGTAAAAAGTGTAACTGATTTTGAAAACTTAGAAGTCAATAGAGATCCTATTAGTGCCTTAGCAAATACAGTTTTGAACTGTCCTACAACCGGACTGGTTGGAGACAATGCAGTTGCAGACACTGTTTCGTCACCGAGAATGAACTATGAATTTAAGATCACTGGAGAAAACGGTACAGCTTCTTCAACTATGAGCCAAGATGGTATGTTTATGCCAGGCAAGTTGTGTGAATCCGATATCAATAAAGATGTAGACGGCAATGGATCTGTAGCATCTTCTACCTGTCTTGATATCTCTCATTACGACATGCATATAAATGCATCGAGTTCACTCATAACAGTCGCTGAAACCATAAATCCAACAGGATACCACTTTGGAGCACTTAGATTTACACCAAACTCTCTTTCATCAAATAACGACTCGGCAACTCTAGTTGGAGCAAGCACAACTGGAGGAATAATAAATCTAGATATGGCAACTGATACAGACAAAATGGTAATGCTTCATATCTACAACTTCCTAGATGCTACATCTACCGGAACAACTACACCTCCAGTGATACAACCTACCAATCAGGCAATCATGGAAGTTATCAAATCGATCCAAGCTACACTTGTCATGTTACAAACTCAGTTACAGACATTGATAAACCAGTTAACTACAAACGGTAACAACAATGGTAACAATGGGGGTAACAACGGAGGAAATGTATTTACTAATGCCTCAGCTCATGTAGCTAGTCCGACTACTGTTATTGGAGATACCAACGACTTTGCAGGAGACCACTTCCAACCATATGAAAAAGTTTCTATGATATTTGACGGTAACGTCGTCATGACTCTTGATTCAGATAAGGAAGGAAACTGGCACACGCCTTCAGTAAGAATGCCTATCATACCTGGTCAAAAAACATACACATTCAAGGGCCTAAGTAGTGGTGCAGAGGTCAATGTAAATGTACAGGTTACTCAAATCCCCTAGTAAAATAGAGTTAACGTTCTAGATCTATCCAACTAAACAAAAACAAAATGAGCCAAAAGGCTCATTTTGTTTTTGTGTTTTTAGTAGGTATAGTATAATCCTAACCATAGTGAAAAAAGTAAAAAAAATCTGGGGCGACGAAGAGTGGATAGTGAACAATAACTTGTATTGTGGCAAGATCTTGAACCTGAAAAAAGATTATTTTTGCTCCTTTCATTTTCACAAAATAAAAGATGAAACTTTTTTTGTGTTGTCGGGAAAAGTGGAGTTAAAGAAGGGTAAAAAAATTATGATACTCAACCCTGGCGACAGTGTTAGGATAAAACCATTGGATAAACATTCTTTTTTAGGTTTAAAAAAATCCAAAATCATAGAATTCTCGACCGAACACTTTGAGACAGACAGCTATAGACTATCCCCTAGCGGTAAATTAAAAAAATAATTTCAATATAAAAATGGCAAAAAGTAAGTACGCATTAGGAAAATTTGAGTTACGTGTAGGAAAGTCAGCAACAGGAAAAGGTTTATTTGCGATGACTCCTATACCAAAAGGATCTTGTATTATTGAATACACAGGTACAACGGTAAAACCTGAGGAAATAGACAAAATAAACAGCAGATATCTGTTTGAAATAGATGACGATTACACAGTTAACGGAAACGTCCCTCAAAACAAAGCTAGATACATAAATCACTCCTGCAAACCAAACTGTGAAGCAGACGGGCCAAAGGGTCATGTTTACATAATGGCACTCAGAAATATTAAAGCTGGAGAAGAACTAAACTACGATTATGGTAAGGAATATTTTGACGAATACATAAAACCCAACGGTTGTAAGTGCACAAAATGTGCCAGTAAATAGCTCTTCAAAAACCCCAAATGAAGCCGAGGTGAAGACCTGGACAAACTCGATGAAGTATGATAAAGATAGTGCAGATTGTGCTTGACTACACCACTTAGGGATGGTCATGTGCAAAATAAGATCGGCCTTTGAAAAATACGGGGTAATTTAGGCCGACTCCAGAGCACCTTTTGACCTGTTCCCGCTTAAAGGAACAGATCACTTTGCTCTGTCGAGCGCCTAAAAACCCGTCAACTTACTTAGGAGGCACAGTGGTGCAATTTGTGGAATTCGTGAACAATCTGAACCCATATCTTCAGGCATTCTTGGTGGCATGTGCCATTTCGAGTGTGATCATTCTTTTGGTCGCACCGAGGATCCTGAAGACCAAACCGGTTACCGAAACAAGTGCGGAAGCACCCGTGGAAGCAACCGTTTCGGAAAAGGTCAACATCCTCCAACCGACAAGTGAGGCGTCCGAACTCGTCACCAACACAGCCGTGAAAACGGAAGATGTGGCGATCAAGATCGAACTCATCAATCCCAGCGTAGAAGAGTTGAAAGAGTACTCGAAGAAACACAACACAAACCCTCTGCCGTTCTACAAGGATCTGGCAGATGGGCGAAGGGTCCTGTGCTACGCTAGGATCGAAGACAAGAAGTTTCCCTTGATCGTAAGTGTTCAAGGGATTCCCTGCAATACCGGATGGAGAAACTCTAGTAACAAACTCGTGAAAGTCCTCAACCGCAACGAAGCTACAGTAAACAACTAGAGCAGAAAAATGTTCTATGGTTCGCTAAAACTGCGAGTAAGTTTATTTTCCTGAAAAGGGATAAACCGAAGGTGCAGAATAATTAACCATAGAAATAGTTTGCGAGTATTAGTCGCGTTAAACGACAAAAGTTCTCCGAAGCCTGAAAAGGGTCGGATTGAATTAGCGATCGTTTAGAGCGATGAAAGTCGTGAATCAAGCTCAAAAGAACAGGAGCCGTCATGTCTGAGATGAAAGAAGATGGCCTCAGAGCTTTTGAGTCTGAGATCATCATTAAGGCGAGAAAAGAAGAGAGAAAAGCCAGACGAACCAGGATCACCATGGTCCTAGTTTTTCTGGCTGGTATGGTGACTGGGAACTTGATGAATGATCGGGGTACAACCGTTAGAACGGAAAACGCCCCCACTTCCATCACGGAGACGGTGCAACCGTCTCTCAATGCCCAGACCACACCCCAAACGCCGACTGCAAAGCCGGCAGTTCCGAGGATCGAAGCCTGTAGACAGGCGGAAGTCCCGGATGTGGTGTCAGAAGCGAGTCCTTTCAAGTGTCTGTCCGAAAAGGGCGACACTCTGTGGGACATCGCCGAGAAGTTCTGCGGTAATCCGTGGATCTACGAGACCATTGCCGTCGACAACGACATGAGTGAGCCTGATAAGCTCTCGATCGGCAAGGAACTCGTTTTGAAGTGTCGCGATGAGCTGACTCCAGAGGATGAAGAATTCCTCTTCGAGGATTCAACTCAGATCGAAACTCCGACCCCCACGGCGCAGGAGCCGAGCATCAATACACCAACCACCGTTGCTGAAAACGCGACAGCTGTTGAGGGTAGCGATTCCTCGGAAAACTCCACGACCTACGAACTCCCCGTTCTTCCCGAAAAGGAAAATGTGGAGATCGCAGAGAACGTACCAACCGTGCAAAGTGAAGGTGCGAACTTGGTCGCAAAGACCGAAGAAAAGCCTCTCACAAAGACGGAAACGAAGAAACTGCCCAAGCAGTACCTGGACAAGGGAACTTACGAACTCTTCCTCCAGAGTAACACTCTGGCAGACTCCGTTAGAGGAGAATACCCTTCGCTCATCCTGGAAGAAAAGGGTGAAGACGGAAAGTGGAAGAGTCGGAAAACTACGATAACCGTCACGAGAACATCGGATGGAAACCTGAAACTTCGAATCCCCATCGTTTCCAAGACGAGGATTACACCCGCGTCTACCCTGTCCTCGTTTTTCGGTGGTGAAATACCCACCGAGATCAGGCTCGAGACAATCAAGACCCATGGCAACATGGTCAAGAACGCTCTCATGCCCAAGAGTATGGGAAAGAATGTGTACGCAAAGTTGTACACGTCTTACCCTTCTCGAAGCAACAACTGGTTAGTGCGAACCGTGAGGTCCAACAAGTTCCTCATGGTCGCCGAAGTAGCAGGGTCAGTTGCGCTGGCAGTACCGACCGGAGGCTTCAGCCTTTCCGGGCTGATCATGCCAGTTACGAGCAACATCGTGTTGCCGACCATCAGTAGTCTTGCTCAGAAAAAGGCAAGACTTGCACAGGAAGAGGCGCTCCAGCTTTTGGAGCAAGCCAATCAGACTGAAGAAGAAGGAGAAGAGTGATGAGGAATTTGAATTTCATCTTTCTGCTCACCCTGGTCGTCACTGTGACGGCCGGTTGTGACCAGAAGAAGCCCGCGACGACAACCAAGACGAGCTCTACCACAACGAGCACCACCACGGTGGCTGCTCCCGCGACAACCACCCCACCGGTGGCTGTCACGACTCCCGTGACCACGCCACCCACTCAGAGTGTCACGGTGCAGAACAGATGCACCCCGGCACCCGAGTGCACTCCCGCACCGCAAGTCGCGGTGGCACGACCTCCCGTTCGTCGCAACGCTCCGCTCGCGCGACGCAGGGTCACTGTACCACCGCCCGCGCCATCGCAAGTTTCACAGATGGCTCTCGCGGTGAGTGAGCTGGCTAAGGCCATCGTAAATAGGCCCGAGGCTCAGCTCAACGTCAATGTTCCGGCCCAGACACAAGCAGTGGCTCCGGCACAGGTGACGATGGACACCAGCAAGATGGAGGATCTTCTCGGTCGACAACTCGTCGCATCCGAGAGAACTGCCAAGGCGACCGAGACGACAGCCAGGCTCACCCAGGAAGCAGTCAGGAAGCTGAAGACTGCCAACAAATTACACGCGATTAGTGCAGGTGCCAATGTGGTGTCTGCCATAACCGGTGTGATCACCGCCAAGAATACGAGTGGCCTGAAAGAGGCCGTCCGCCTTGGCACCGAAGCTGTGCGGGGTATCAAGTCCCCGACAGTCATCAACAACGTCGACAACGGAAACGTCGTCGAAGTCACGGCTCAAGGTGGTGCGGGTGGTGCTGGAGGCGCAGGTGGAGCGGGTGGTGCTGGAGGCGCAGGTGGAGCGGGTGGAGCGGGTGGAACCTCAACTTCGGGTTCGACTTCCCAATCAACCTCACAAGCTAATGCACCTGCCAATGCACCAGCGCCGTCGAAACCCAAGTAAGTTGGCTGACGTTAGGGAGAGGGGTGAAATATTCCCCTCCCTCTAACCAGTTCTTTCAAATCTTAACTTTTATAGTTAAGTGCGTCCTTCACCAATCTTGGTGCAGGCGCTTTTTTATTACACTATTTATGTGCGACCATAATAAAACAAGGAAAAATATTTCTAAGCTCAAAAGAAACTTTTATCTCATAAAAATATTTTTTTAGATATCCAGACATTAGAGTTGAATACTGATGAAACACTATAAATTTACCGTCAGGCTTAAGAGAATTGAAAGTATTCTCCACTACCATATTTCTTTCTTTTTTTTCAATTAGAGAAAAAGGAATACTCGACAGCACCAAATCTACTTTTTCAAAACCATATTTATTCAAATTTTGTGCCACATCCTGCATTTTACCCTTTACAACAATAAGCCTAGGATCATTTATCTTTTTTAATACTTCTACAAAACCTTCTTCCAACTCCACAACCAACATTTTCCCTTCTGGATGTAAGACCTTAAGTAGTTCTTTGGTTAGTACACCGTCACCCGCACCATATTCAACCACGTTGGAAACTGAACCAACTTCAGACAAAACTCTTTTAACTACATGACGAGAGCTTCTGGATATTGCACCCACTCTTTCTCCCAAAATAGCGTTTTTTATAAATTCTAATCTACTTTCCATTTGATTTTTGTTATGAAATATAACTTAGCAATTCTTTACCCAAGAATATATAACCTGCACATGCTATACCTTCCCCCACCAGAACGCCTATAAGTAGTTTTTTTATATCCACTTCTAGTGAACCACAAACATAACATATAACATCTGTTGGTAAGAATGGAAATATACTCCAACCTAGCACAATCAGTAGTTCGTTCTTGGTCAAGATCGCTTTTATTTTTTTGATTTGTTTCGGATGTTTTTCTTCAAAATATTCATCAAGGTTTAGATATTCAGAAAAATAATATATACAAGCAGATGACGCCAATACACCAAGAAGAGTCATAATATACAGTGGCCAAGGTGGGAAAATTAGTATTCCTACAACAATAAAATAAGTTACAGGGATAAGAGTTAAACCCCGGAGAGCACTCGCGACAAGAAATACACCGTATGCGATAAACATAGATGAACCCATCATAATACTGTCTATTTTGGACTCTAAAATATCCCGATGAAAAAGGTAAAAGTAAAGAGACACGAGAAGAAAAACTACCCACATGGCGAAAATTATGTATTTAGTTGTGTTTCCCTTCTTTTTCATAGTGATAAGTATAGCACTTTTTGACTCCAAGAATTAGAGCCGTGGTATAATATATAAAATATGAAAACAAAAATAGCTATCGGAGTTATTATTTTTGCCATAATTGTTTTGTCTTTTGTGGGTTTGAAAAAATACTCCAATCAACACAAAGCCGACAATACACCAAACAGTAATGTTATATTCCAGCCAGAAGGTCAAATGGTAACCCAAGGAGTCGAAACAAGTAAAAAGTTGAGTGAAGCAAGTTCAAGTAGTATTTCACAAAAAGCATCCAGTATAAAATCCTGTGAAGGTAATAGTGTTAATCTTTATAAATGCTTTGCAAAATACTATAAGGAACTAGTAATAAAATCCGGAGCTACTTTTGCTATCGAAGATATGAAGAAACGCTCAAGTGACGACTATGCTGTGTTATCTCTGTGTCATCCACTTATGCACGTCGTAGGCAGACAAGCGTCAGAAAGTTATAAAACTGTATCAGAAGCGTTTAGTAAAGCAGATTCATTTTGTTGGAGTGGATACCATCATGGAATAATGGAAGGAATTATAGAAAGGATCGGTATAGAAAATCTTGCCACTGAACTCAATACAATCTGTGCAGATGTTCCAGGCAAAGAAAGATACACTTTTGACTACTATAACTGTGTTCATGGTTTGGGTCACGGCATAATGGCAGAGTTGGATGACGAGGTTTTGGAATCCCTCGCAATGTGTGACAACTTGGAAGGATCATGGGAGGAACAATCCTGTTACAGTGGGGTCTATATGCAAAATATAATAGACAGTACAAACGTAGCAGATAGCGGTAATACAGTTAAGTACCTCAAACCCGAGGAGCCAATGTATCCTTGTAATATCGTTGCAGAAAAATACAAAGGTCAGTGTTATCTAGGACAAACCTCGTATGCTCTACAAGTTAGTGGCAACAATTTAAAAAAAGTTTTTGGTATGTGTGCAAATGTAAACCAACCCTACAGAGATATTTGTAACCAAAGTATGGGTAGAGATATTGCAAATCAAGTAGCACACGACCCAACTGGAACCAAAAACAACTGTTCTATTGCGGTTGATCTAAATGATATCAACAATTGTCTTATTGGTGCAGTTAAAGAAATAATTTCATATTACCACTCAGATACACAAGCTTATGAATTCTGCGCTATCTTGGAAGATGCGTACAAAAATACTTGTACCGACACAACAAAATCATATTACTCAGTATTCAAATAGCCAAATGTTTAGAACCACAACTCACTTATCAGAGATATTGGAAGAATCAAACAAAGAACCAGTTATTGTTTTCAAATATTCAAATGATTGCCATACTAGCGAAACCTTAAAAAAGGAGCTGGAGGAAAAAATAAAAAACAAAAACATAATTCACCCCGTTTATCTAGTAACAGTACAAATCCAAAAAGCTCTTTCAAGATCCATCGAAGAAATGTTTCAAATAAAACATGAATCTCCACAGATACTTATAATCAACAAATTTAAAGTTACGTACACAGCTCACCACAAAGAAATAAGCTGTGATGATTTTATATTCGACTAAACTTCCTACACTCAAAAAAACCTCCATACGGAGGCTTTTTGATTGTAACTGAGTATAAAATTACATTTGTCCTTGTGCCCCACTGTTGCAACTCTTGCAGTTTTGTTTGTGTGTGAAAACTTCATAGAGTGCTGATACAGCTACCAAGACATAAACCAACATTTCTAGAGCAGATCCTGATCCGAAAATCTTTTCTACTAGATTATAACCAAAAGCTGTTAAACCCCAGTTCAATCCTCCTACAACTAGTAGGCCGAATGTTATCATGTGTACTAATTTCATATATGAATATTATGTAACAATTATTAATAAAACCACTCATATATTATACCACCCAAATTTAAAAAAGAAATGAAGTTTATACACCCGACGGATTTGGGATGTTAAGAGCCTTGTCACTTACTTCGTTGTGTTTTGAGAAAATAACTTCTCTTACTTTTCCTGGATGTCTTATAACAGACATGTTAAATTCACAAACATTGTCACTGGCAGTTTGAACGTTTATATTTCCAAAATCCAAAAGTGTTGAAAGAAAACCTGGAACAGTTATGGAAACATCTTGTATTTTATCAAAGCGAACATTGGAGATCTCTCTATGAAAAAGATATTTCTGGTCAACCATAATGATGCGTTTATCAGTAACATACCAAACGTCTAGGTAAAACTTTGTCCAATATATAAAAAATGAAATCCAAAGAAAAAGTAACCAAATAAAATATGCAAAAGAAAACAATGCAAAAATATTTCCCTCAATATTAAAGTTAAATGCCTTAGGAAAAAATATTTCCGCTGACGTAAATAGAACTAGAGGAAATAAACCAGAAATAAATGTAGCTAATAAATACCCAGTAAACACAATCCAGTGTTTCCTAACTTCCATTATCACATGCTCATTTGGATCCAAGTCCAATATATCATATCTCATACGATTGATTTAAAAATAATAAATAGATAAGGCTGAGGCTGTAAATAAAATAATTGATACAAGAAGAAAAATAGCCTCAACAGCATAAACTTTTAGACTTTTCATTCCGTAGTTTGACCAATGATACATAAGTATGCCGGAGATAATAGCGTAAACAATAAAAACTATAAACAAGGTTGCTGATAATACTTTTGCGTTTACAATCGAAGACAAATCTAATTTAAACAGATTTTCAAACTGGAGAATTTGTGCTGGAGATTCCATAAAATTATTATATCAAATATTTTTTTAGATGTTTACTTAAGACGAAGTACATAACAAGAAGGCATACAGTTCCAACAGCCAAAAGCGCCATGAATTGTAAATAGTTATCAATATTTTCGTATGAACTACCGACATAGTATCCTAGTATGAGGAGAACCAAAACTTTTGGCACAGTACCAACGACACTCCACAAAAGAAATTCTTTGTAGTTAACTTTTGCAATACCAGAAGCTATCTGAACAGAACTACCCAAACCATGAGATATTTTTGCCAACAGAAATGTTTTGGCTTTGTGTTTACTAAAATGATTTTGTAGATACTCTTCACTTTTTTCTGAATACCCGAAAAAGTTTGCATGTTTTTTTAACCAATCCGAGTGACGCCAAAACCTCCCAATAGAGTAGTACATCAAATCCCCCAAGGTGTCCGCCAAAACTAACATCATGTAAACAACAAAGCCATTTAGACTACCCATCGAAACCAAAAATCCAGAGATAACGCATATAATAGGACCTTCAAATATAGCAATCGGAAAAATAATCCAATATTTATAATATGACAGAGCGGACAATATTTCTCCTGGAGAAAGTAACATTAGTAAATAATCTCAATTTTATGAATATAAATCAAGTCGTGAAATTTGACTCGGCTTCAAAAATTTGCTTTAATTGGGGTCAATCCCCGGCCCGAGCCGGTTTTTAAAATCAATAACTAACAACTTAAATGCAGATTCGAAATATCGCGATAATCGCACACGTGGACCACGGAAAAACAACATTGACTGATGCTCTAATGAAGCAGACAGGAATGACTTCTGGGGATGTGACAATGGACTCAAACGCTCTAGAACAAGAACGTGGAATTACTATTTATGCAAAAAACACCTCTGTTTACTATCCTCCAAAAGATTCAGGGTTAGAAACTACAAAGATAAACATCGTGGATACTCCTGGACACTCGGACTTTGGTTCAGAAGTGGAGCGAGTTTTGCGCTCTATTGATACAGTGCTTTTACTTGTCGATGCGCAGGAAGGACCGATGCCACAGACACGTTTCGTATTGAAAAAGTCTCTTGAACTTGGACTTAAACCTATCGTTGTTATAAACAAAATAGACAAACCAGCAGCTAGACCTGACGAAGTACACGAAATGGTTCTAGAACTTTTCTTGGAACTTGGTGCAAACGACGAGCAACTAGATTTTACAACTGTATACGCTATTGGACGTGAAGGAGTAGCGAAAATGAAACTAACAGATGAAAACAAAGATCTGACTCCCCTTCTAGATACTATTTTGAAAGAGGTTCCTGCTGCAACTGGTGACAAAACACTTCCAGCAAGACTCCAGTCTTTTAACCTTGCTTACGACAACTTTCTAGGAAGAATGGCTGCTTGTAGAGTTTACGAAGGAACTATTAAAGTTGGTGATATGGTTTTCGACAAACATCATGATGGAAAGGTTTCTTCTGGTAAAATCACAAAGCTTTTTAGTTTTGAAGGAACAAAAAGAGTAGAGACTGCTGAGGCATCTGCTGGAGATATCGTGATGATCGCGGGTCTACCAAATATCTACATCGGCGACACTATTTGTAAAGACGAAAATGCAGAAGCTCTGCCTTCTATCAACATCGACGAGCCAACAATCTCTCTAAACTTTTTTGTTAATGACTCACCGTTTGCTGGACGTGAAGGAAAATTTGTTACAGGCCGACAAATCCGCGACAGACTAGAAAAAGAACTGGAAATAAACGTTGGGTTAAAAATAGATTGGAACAACAACGAGTACTATACAGTGTACGGTCGTGGTGAACTCCATATCGCTATTCTCTGTGAAAACATGAGACGAGAAGGTTTTGAACTACAAGTCTCACAACCACAAGTTATTATAAAAGAAGTCGCAGGAGTAAGAACAGAACCTTTCGAAGAAGTGACTGTTGATGTTCCAGACACACTCGCGAGTTCAGTAATTTCAAGACTAACCGAAAGAAAAGGTCTTCTCATGAACTTGAAACAAGGTCACGGAACACAACGACTTACTTTTGAAATACCAACACGAGGACTTTTGGGATACCGAGGTCAGTTCGTTGTAGACACAAAAGGTCTTGGAATACTTTCATCTCGATTTATAGAATTCAGAGATTATGTTGGAGAAATAAAACGAACAAGTTACGGATCAATGGTTTCTATGGAGAAAGGTAAAGCTCTTGCTTTTTCACTTGATAACTTACAACAAAGAGGAACACTATACATCGACCCAGGAACAGAAGTTTACGAAGGAATGGTTATTGGAAATGTTTCAAAAGGTGAAGACCTTGTTGTAAATCCTACAAAAGGCAAACAACTCACAAACATGCGGTCTTCTAGTTCGGATGGAACTGTTTATCTTGCGGCTACTATAAAGTTGGATATTGAAAAAGCCATGGAAATTATGTCAGAAGATGAATATATAGAAATTACTCCAAAATCAGTTCGACTACGAAAGAAAAGTTTACGTAAATAGAAACGAGGGCTCCGTCGCGACATTGCAACGAAACCCTCGAAAAATTCTACTTCCAGCTACAGGTCAGACCTAGTAAGTCTGCGCCGTGTAGTTGTTGCCCGTAATGGGCCGAATCACCCTCATGGTGACAGGGATCAGAGAGAAGGCCCGAGCGATCTGCTCCTCGGCCCTCCGACGCTCCTTGGACGTCATCTCGTATGCGGAGACGACGTTTCGAAGAGCCAACTCCTCACGCAGGTTGCCCCTCTCGGCGGCAACCAGAAGATCGAGAGTGATCTGGTTCCTCGGGTTCACCAGCTTCCCGATCTTCTGCTTGCGATCCTTGCGACTGCTCGTCAGGATCGTACCGAGAACGATGAAGGCGGTCTCCTGCGGACTACGCACACTCATAACGTGCCTCCCAACTGGACTGGCTCCCTTCATGGGAACCCCATTTAATATATAATCATATTTATAAATATGTGTAAATAGCTAGAAAAAAGACAGAGCCGTGCCACAGAAATTGTGACACGGCTCGTAAATTCTTACCGCACAGGAACTAGTTCCGATTGTGCCTGTGAAAGCGATTGGTGTAACCGCGGAGACCCGACCGACATCGTGAACGGGACTGCTTCCCGCCAATCAATTCGACGAGTTGGGTTGCCTCCCAAGCATCCACCGCCCTCATGACACCGAGTTTGTAGCGCAGGACACGGATGAGACGTCTCAGAAGCTTGCGCTTGAACCTGTACGCCTCCCCATGCTCCACCCCTCTCACGAGATCGTATGGCAGATCGTAAACTTCTGCCAAAACCCGCCGGTTCAGACCATGAGCGCTTCCCCGGGAAAACTTCACAATCTTCCCGAACTCATCAGACGCAGCTACCTGGATCGTGGCCAATCATTCCCCTCCAAAAAAGGAAACAATGTTAGTACACCCTCATATATTGAAACACTACGGCACAAAAGTTGCAAATCAACTGTAATCCCCAACTTTTGTACGCTTAATATGAAAAGTTAAAGCGTGAGTATCAAAACTTTTAGCCAAGTCGCAAACAAACTGACGAATATAAAAACCACTAGAAACAGTAGCCGAAATTTTATCCAGAACAAAATCTCTTTCCTCTGAATCATTTAAAACTTTTTTCCATCTTTCCAATATTTCCTCCTGTCTAAAATCCCCTGAAACCAAACTTATTTTATATTCAATTTCTTTTAATAAATCTTGTTTAGATAAAGTCCTTCTAGATAAATACTCTATTTCAAAAATCTCGACTTCATGTTTTGGTATTTCTATTTCACCCAGTCTACACTCTCTAGCCCACTGAAACAAAGGCTTACCGTCAACTGGTTTTGAGGAGTAGGCTGGATAAGATTGTTCGAATTTACCAATATTTTTCAACAAATCTTTCGTGGTTATGTCATTAGGGAATTTCGTTGAAATCATAAGTTCTTTTGGGGCCTTTCGCAGGAGCTTAGAAAATAACAATGGTATTCCATTGATTATTTTCTTGAGTGACGAGAAGTTCGCTGGGTCAGCAAACCCAGACAGATTGCCCCAAAAAACTTGTGATGGGAAAGAAATTCCCGAAGAAACCAAACCAAGCACATCCAACGTATCCGTCTCAAAACCCCACAAGATTTCAAACTCATAAGTTTTTTGTAAATTCAAATATTTATCTTTGTTCTGCAACTCTTCATGAGAAAGAACAATCAAAACACCCTCTGCCATAGGATCAAGCCTCCCCGCATAAGTCATAGCTTCATCTGCGTATTCTGGATTATCTTTTTTGAACCGTAAAATACATTCGTTTGGAGTTTCTCCTAAGTTTTTGTATAAAACGTGGACACTTTTTCTATCTGACATATTCTGATACAATAACCCATATTATGGCAAAAGAAAAACTAAATACTGAACCTTATAAAGGCGTCCGCGACTTCTATCCAGAAGATATGGCTATTCAAAACTATATCTTTGACACATGGAAAAAGACAGCAAAAAGTTTCAACTTTGTTGAATATAGTGCATCTATACTTGAACCAGCAGAGCTATACAGAACCAAATCCAGTGCAGAGATAGTTAATGACCAAATGTTTACTTTCACAGACCGAGGTGACAGAGAAGTAGCCCTCCGTCCAGAAATGACCCCAAGTTTAGCTCGTATGGTAGCGGGACAAAGAAGATCTCTAAAATTCCCGCTACGATGGTTTTCTATCCCGAACGTTTTCAGATACGAGAGACCACAAAGAGGCCGTAAACGAGAACACTGGCAACTTAACTGCGACCTTATGGGTATCGCAGGAATAGAAGCAGAAGTGGAAATACTTTCTCTTGCCCACGCTATTATGAAATCTTTTGGTGCAAAGGATGAAGATTTTGAAATAAGAATAAACAGTAGAAAACTTCTTCAAGAATCATATGCTCCAATACTAAAGGACCCATCAAAGCCAGAAGAAATGTTCAGACTTATAGACAAAAAAGAAAAAATGTCAAAAGAGGAATTTGAAACTGAATGGGAAAAAATATTTAATGGACCATTCAAAGAAACCGCTATCACAGACAGTCCAAAGCTTATGGAAATAACCAAAGCTCTGGAAGAAAAAGGAATAAAAACAAAATTCAGTCCAGAAATCACTCGTGGATTCGACTACTATACTGACATGGTCTTTGAAGTGTTCGATACAAACCCAGAAAATCCTAGATCCCTTTTCGGTGGAGGTAGATACGACAACTTGCTTGAAATATTTGGTGTGGAGCCTGTTCCAACAGTTGGTTTTGGTATGGGAGACGTGACTATGCGGGATTTTCTTGAAACACACGGTCTACCAACATGCGAAAAATAGTTTTCGATATCGAAACAAAAAATATCTTTCAGGATGTGGGTTCCAGAAACCCTGCTGATTTGGATATATCTGTCGTCGGTGTCTATGACTATGAAACAAATAAATACGAAACTTTTCTACAAGAAGAATTTGAAAAAATGTGGCCAATATTTCAGAAGGCAGATATGATGATAACTTTTAACGGTGAGTACTTTGATATACCTCTAATAAACAAATACTATCAAAAAGCTGGCTTGGGTGACATTAAAACAATCCGATCCTTGGATATTTTTAAAGAAATAAAAAACTCTTCAGGAAGATGGTTAAAGTTAGACAAAATAGCCGAAGGAACTTTTGGAATAAATAAAATAGGCTATGGGCTAGAAGCCGTGACTTGGTGGAGGCAAGGTCAAATCGATAAAATACGTGAATACTGTCTAAGTGATGTGAAAATCACTAAAGACGTTTACGAGTTTGCTATGAAAAATAAAAAACTAATATTTAAGGAAGGACCTTTTACAAAGGAAGTCAAACTAGATACGAAACATTGGGAACCAGTACCTGAAATAAAAACTCAAAGTTTGTTTTAATTTTTTTATACAAAAAAACCGGGGTCGGGGGGAGTGTCCCCCCCTTCCCTCGGTCTGCGAGACGGCTAGTAGTCCAGACGGCGCACATACGGTGCCAATCTGGACGGACTCTACTTCTCTACGGCGGTGATTTGTTCATCGGACGACCTCCTGGTCGTGGATGAGCTCACTAGCTACACCCGACTGATTCTGCGGATCATCCGCAGAAAGTGGGTGCGCCGCGCCGACGCCCGATCAGACGATCAGGCCGGCGGACTTGTCGAGCTGGACGTCGTGGTTGTCGTCGCGGGAGCGGATGACCTTGCCGTTGAAGGATTTGAGAAACCTCTGGGTCGTGCCCGCGTGGTCGCTGCGCATCTTCCGCATGCTCGGCCCCTCCTTGGGGCTCTCGAAGTTGTTGTTGATTTGAAGAACGGTACGATTAGTATCATAGCATACTATGCATTTTACGTCAAGCACTTTTTATGTCAAAATCCATTTTATTTTTTAGATAACAATATAATGGCTTAAAATATAGATATATTATATATCTCTTAAAGTAGCACAAAAATCAAAATAGCCAGAATAACTCTATACCAAATAAACAAATTTAAACTGTGATTTTTTAAATATTTTATTAAAAAACTGATAGCAAATAATCCAACTGTGAAAGAAACTATCGATCCGAGTAAAACTGGAACACCAAAGTCAGATGTAAACAGTTCTGCTCTAACCTCAAAGATCTTTTTCAAACCAGCACCGAGTAAAATTGGTATAGATAAAAGAAAACTAAACCTCACTGCTTCGTCTTTTGTTAAACCCAAAATCAATCCTCCAGAAATTGTGGCTCCAGATCTAGAAACTCCCGGAACCAAAGCGAGAGACTGAAACAGACCAATCAAAACTCCCCTTTTCAAAGAGATCTCTTTGTTATACTTTGCCACTCGTTCTGCAAACCAAAACAAAACACTTCCGAGTATCAATGTTAGCGCTACAAGCTTTGCGCTTCGAAAAACAGTATCCATATAGTTCTCGAGAAAGAGTCCGGCGACTATCGCAGGAATGGTTCCCAATACAACTGACCAAAATAAAATCTCATTTTTTTGAGAATTCGTTGAGATCATGTCTTTTTGGGAGACTTCACAGGCGGGTAGCCGAGACTGAGCAAAATCGCACCAGAGATTTATGCGTGCTCCCAAAAAGACATGTCGAGACAAAATTCTCAAAAAAATTACAAACAACATCAATAAATCCTTCCAAAAATAAACCACTATAGCCAGTGTTGCAGAAAACTGCAGAACTGCGTCAAAAGCCAAACCCCCCACATTGTTCGCTCCGAGCAACTCTCTAACTAAAATAAGGTGTCCAGACGAAGAAACTGGTATAAACTCTGTCGCCCCCTCCGTAAATCCAAGTATAATTGCCACTAAATACTCCATATAGTAGAATGATAACATAATACAAATTAACTTAATAAACATGGATCAAAATTCAGGACAAAAATCACTTCTAGAAAAACTTTCCGTTCCGCTAGCTATCATAATCGCAGGAGGACTTATGGCAGGTGCGTTATATTTCTCAAATATTAGTGCAAAAAAACAGATTGCTATTCAAAAATCTACTGAACAAAAAGAGGCAAACCCTAGTACAAGCATGAGACCTATTACAGAAAAGGACCACATCTTAGGCAACCCGAACGCTGATGTAATAGTTGTTGAGTATTCCGATACTGAATGTCCTTTCTGTAAACAATTCCACACTACTTTAAAGAGACTCATGAATGAGTACGGAAAAGATGGAAAAGTAGCTTGGGTTTACAGACATTTTCCTATTGATGGTCTACACCCAAAGGCACGTAAAGAAGCAGAAGCCACAGAATGTGCTAACGAACTTGGTGGAAATACTAAATTCTGGGAATACATAAATATGGTTTATGAAATCACTCCATCTAACAACAAACTAGATCCAGCTGAGCTTCCAAAAATTGCAAAAACAATCGGACTAGATGTTAAAGCTTTCAACGAGTGTCTAGCTAGTGGAAGATATGCAGACGTAGTTGAAAAGGATTATCAAGACGCAGTAGCTACTGGAGGCAGAGGAACTCCAAACTCTATACTTCTAACGAAAGATGGAACAAAAACAGTGGTACAAGGTGCGCAACCTTATGAGAATCTAAAATCAACAATCGACGCTTTGTTACAATAAATCTGAACACAAAAAAAAACGAGATTCCTACAAGGATCTCGTTTTTTTATTTAAATGAATAGACTTACAGTAACCATAACTTTTTTCAGCATCTACGGAACCCATGTAGTGGTGAGTGAGAAGTGATGTTTTCACTTCGCAAGACCTTGAGCACGTAGTAGCGAAAGGTGTACAGTCTCTGTAAGAGAGAAAGAAATTTTGCACCAGCAAAATATTCTGTTGTTGAAAAAAGTTATGGTTACTGTAAGTGTTAATAAACAAACTTTTTATAAGCACAAAACTTACAGTCTTTCTCATCACAGTCCGTTGAAAGAAACTCACCTGAGTAAACACTCTGCACCAATACGTTTATTTCCGCCTTTACTTTCTCTATATCCTCTTCAGTTATCGGAATAGAAACTGTTGGACACCTTCCCTTATCATCTGGCTTTATGAAAACTAAAGCAGGGTCAACCTCTTTATCTCTAAACATGTGATTGCTTTGCAAAAGCATCTTGTAAAATACAAGTTGTCTAAAGTATTTGGCGTCTCCGTCTTTAGTTAACCCTTTTATTGCATTCACACTTATAGCTTCCTTTGTTTTGTAATCAAAAACTAGAGTTTTTTTATCAATATCTATTATAGTGTCCATTTGACCATGCAAATCTATTTTGACATCTTTTACACTTGTTTCAAAAACACAGTCCACCCATTTATCTGTATAAACAACTCCGTTTATTTCAAAATGTTCCTTCAACGCTTTGGCGACAATAGGAGCATTCTGGATAAGTTCCTCCAAAATAACCTCCTTATCTACCACGGCCAACAGAGAACTATCAAAAAAGTCTGTTACAACTCGTTCTATTGTTTGTGTTATAGCCGATACTTCAAAATCTTTATTTTTCCAAACCTCAGATATAGCCTTGTGCATTGAAATTCCTTTTTCAGAAGATGGACTTGGTGCTTCAGGTACTTTCAAAATACATTTATAAAGAAACTGTGACGGGCAACAAATATAATGGTTAAGTGCAGTAACAGACAAACCATTTTCCTCCAATATTTTTTTTGTATATTCAATCAACTCCTGCTTTCTATGATTGGAAAGTTCTTGTAGCTTTAGGACTTTTGGTATTGAATTTATTTTTGGCGCTTCTATAATAGAAACACTTTTTTTATCGAGTTCATCAATGAAACGAAGAGGTGTAAAGTCCTTTCCTAGATTATCATTACTAGGTACCAAGATAACAGCATGTTTCTTTGCTCTTGTTAAGGCAACATAAAACAAACGTCTTGAGTCCCGCACATCATCGCTAGTGTCTTTTTCACGAGGCAACACAAAAACAGATGATTTGGGTCTTCTTATCCAGTTCTCTTCAACACTGTAAGGCAGGAAAACATAATCGTATTCCAAACCTTTTGAGGAATGTGCTGTCATAATATGAATCTTGGCATCATTACTACCACTTCCCACTTTTATTGTTTTGTTTTCTGCAGTTTTCTTATAATCCAAAAGTGATTTTATTAGTTGAGAGGCATCCTCTATAGAATTATTGACCGCTATTTCTCTAGATAAATCAATAATAGCCCTCCATACCTCAACAGAAAGAGGGTTGGTTAGATTTTGTGTTGAAGTGAGCCCAGAAATTTCTCCAGCCATAATCAAGAACTCTATAACTCCAGACCTCGTCATCTCTTTTTTTAAAACAGCTAACTGTGGTATCTGCTTTTCAATATCTTTTACTTTTCCACTTCTTATTTTACTAATCAATTCAGATCCTGTAGCAAAATCCAAACCCCACAAACCGTTGGCTATAGTTTCTGATAAAGATTCAGTTTTAGAGATATCAGAAAGATATTCCAAAATTTTAAAATACAACAGACCTATCGGATGAGAAAAAATATCTGCTCCTCTTTCTGCACGAACAGAAATATTGTTGGCTTCGCAAAGAGACAAAACATGATCAACGTCTCTGTTCCACCTCAATATGACAGCAGTAGTCGCCTCTGTGTCTTCTTTGTTAATTCTTTGCAACTCTGATACGAGATACTCGTCGGCAGAAACTGAGTCTGGAGCAAAAACTAAATCAAGAGGCTTTTTGTCTGACTTTGTTCCAGATTTCAATTTTATTCTAAGCTTTTCGTGTTCACCTTCTCCATAGTTCTCTTCAATCATGGAAAAAGTAGCGTCCAAAATATGTTGATGGCTTCGGTAATTATCTTCTAATGAAATCACTTTCATGCTTTTCCAAATATTTTGAAACTTAAGAAAGTTTTCAACCGATGCACCCTGAAAACGATAGATAGCTTGTTTCTCATCCCCCACAACAAAAATATTAGGATTTTCAAAGAAGTTTGCAAGGAGTGAGACAACCATATTCTGTGAATCATTGGTGTCCTGATGTTCATCCACTAGAATATACAGAAACTTTTCTTGCAAAAGCCTTAAGAGTAGTTCTTCTTTTTGTAAAACATGAAGTAGCTCATACAACAAGTCATCAAAGTCGATCTTTCTTTCCTCTTTTTTCTTTGCTTCGTATTCTTCAAAAACATCGGCAAAGAGTAAGGTCCTTTCGCACTTGTCTATTCTCTTTAGAGCATCTGCTTTCAAACTTCCTTTTGTTGCACCTCTGGACGAAATCGACTCTTCGTCATTTTTTACTCTTTCTATTTCATCGGATGCAAATTTTCTTATGACTTCCGGATTCCATGCTTCTTTTTTGGAATCGCTAATTGATGACAATATTTTGTTTAAATAAAAATCTGTTTCGCCAAGAGGTCGAAATTTAGAGTATTTTTTATTTTTTAAAATCTGTCGTAAAAGTGACTCAGCTTCTATGTCGGTAATCTGTTTACTACGATAAAGATGCGGGAAATACTCTGAAAATTCTGCAATAATACTAGAAGCAAATCCGTGAAAAGTATGAATACGAATCTCATCAGCTCTATTGCCAATAATCTCTCGAAGTTTCATTTTCATAGCCTTGACCCCACTGTCGGTGAAAGTAAGCGCTAAAATGCCTGAGGGTGGTGTGTCTGTTTGCTTTAGTATATTTGCTATACGAAGCGTTAAAATCGTAGTCTTGCCCGTTCCAGGGCCCGCTATAACCATAACTGGACCCTCGATAGTATCCACAGCCTCCTTCTGGGCCTTGTTTAAAGATTTATATTTTTCCTCAAATATTTTATCAAAAATAGTCTTCGTCATGACTATAGAATAGCATTATTTTGTAAGTAACAAAAAAGCCTCGACGGCGGGGTCCCCGATTCTGGACCCCAAACCGACCGCGAGACTGTTCAGAAGCTGTGAGACAACCCTGTCTCCCATACAGCTTCTTTCTTACGACCATCACCGACTTTTGAGATCGGCGTGGAGAGGCGGGCACCACCGACAAGGCTTGCGCCATGCCAGAGGCCGACCTTCAGCCCGACGTAACCCTGCGCGAGCAGAGCCTTATCGAAACCGAAACAACCGGAGTCACCCTTCAGCCAGCCTTGACCAACTGCGCTGACTCTGGAGTGTCCGATCGGAAGTTCGGCACGGTGGCCGACGGCGGTGATAAGGCCCTTGCGGGGTCCACCACTCGCCCTTGGACTGTACGCCTCGAGACGAGCGAACGATCCCCCACGACCAACTTCGATGTTGGCGTTGAGAACGTCGATGCCCTTGATGACGTAGTACTCAACGTCGACCAAGTATTTCATCGGACCGACATTCCCGCCTCGTCCAACCGCCAGATCGACTTCCTTGTCGAACTCGATCTGGGTGTTGTTCGACGTAGACGTCCATACGTCAGCGAACACACCATTCTTCCAGTTGACGTAGACGTCAGACTGGAGAACCGGCCCCTTGTAGAAGGTCGCGCCGTCCCCTCCGAGGTAGTCGCCCTTGACCTTGGAAGTCAAAGTGACCTCCTGACCAAAGACGATACTGGTCGTCAGAATCAGGATGGCAAATGTGCCCATCACGGTCACGAACGCGATCCTCTTCCAGTTGACAGTGTGCATGGTTGCCCCCATTGATCGTCCAGTGAATTTACTAGACGATTCCATGAAAAATATTAGCATGAATATATC
>JBEBJP010000004.1:0-37192 GCA_040079825.1 Parcubacteria group bacterium | reverse complement strand
CGGCTAACATTCCTGTTTTGGGAACAGGCGACTCCGGGTTCGAATCCCGGCACTCCGACGAAGTTTTTAAACCATTTCCGGAAACATGTTATGTTTCCGCGGTCTCTCCGAGAAGGCGACTCCGGGTTCGAATCCCGGCACTCCGACAGATTATGGAACAAGAACAAATTTTTTATGTGGTTCAAAAGGCTTTCATAAAAAATGGAAGTGAAATATTGGTTCTAAATGACCCATTGGAAGGTTTAGACTATCCTGGTGGAAAAATTCAGAAAGGTGAAAAAGATATAGAAAGAGCTTTAAAAAGAGAGATTTTAGAAGAAACAGGCCTTGATGTTGTTGTGGGAAAACCATTTTTTACATCAATAGATCAATATCCAGATGATCACAAGCATTCTGGTAAAGTTTTTTTTATTGTTTTTTATGAATGCGAATACATTTCTGGAGAAATCAAACTAAGCGAAGAGCATAATAGTTTTGCTTGGGTTGATGAAAATAATTTTAGATCAGTTGATGATAATACTTGGTATTTTGATGTATTAAAAAATTATTTTGACAAATAAAATGAAGATTAAAAAGTTGGGACATTGCTGTCTGCTCATAGAAATTAGAGGGAAAAGAGTTCTTACTGATCCAGGAAGCTATACTGTAGATGAGCATATAAAACTACAGGATATTGATTACATTTTGTTTACCCACGAGCACGCTGACCATTTTCATATAGAGTCTCTTAAGACTATTTTGATAAATAATCCCAAAGCAAAGGTTTATTCAAACACATCTGTGGGGGAGTTGTTGAAAGTAGAGAATATAGAACATATTGTTATAAAAGACGGCGAGGAAGTTTTTGTCGGAGACATATCAGTAGTTGGAGTTGGTGAGAAGCATGCAATGATGCACAGTTCTGTTCCGCTTTCTTCTAACACTGGATTTTTTATAGATGGAAGACTGTTTTATCCGGGAGATAGTTTCACAAACCCAAATAGAAGTGTTGAGATTTTGGCGTTACCTGTTTCTGGTCCTTGGATGAAAATAGGGGAGGCGATTGATTTCGCTTTGCTATTAAAACCGAAAGTGGCCTTTCCTGTTCATGATGGAACTAGATTTGGGTCTGCTCATGTTTTTCCTGGCAGACTGTTGCCTGAAAATGGAATCGAGTTCGTTTCTATGATAGAGGGTGATGAGAAAGAATTCTAAATAAAAAAAGCGCCGACCCTCAGCGCAATGCGTTGGGTCGGCAGGTCTTTCGCCGGAACGATCCAGGTCTACTGGTCGCTCCTTGCGTTGTCGGTCAGCGCGGCCGGCTGATCGGGGGGATTGAGTCGGCCTCGTCCACCGCGGGATTGCTGACCACCCTTCTTGCCGGCTTCACGGGCTTCGTCGGGAGTCCACTCGTGAGCAGTGCCCTTCACGTGAGCCGCCTTTCCGCCCTTGCTGGCGACCTCGCGCTGCTTTTCAGGGCTCATCGAAGCGAAACCCTGAGGTCCCTTCTTGATCTTGGTCATTAACCATCCTCCACTTAGAGTTGCCTCATTGCAACTCATTGATTTCTGAAAAACTATAACAAAAAAAGTAGGATTTGTCCAAATATTTGTGCTATATTAACCCCATGACTTTCAAGAGAACAACTGAGGACTTTATTTGCGAAAAATGTGGAAAAGAGGTATCAGGCAATGGCTACACCAACCATTGTCCTCAATGTCTCTGGTCAAAACATGTTGATATTTTTCCTGGTGATAGGGAAAACAGTTGTGGTGGGATGATGGAACCTGTAAGAGTTGAAAAAAATGGAAGGGAATACAACATAATCCACAAATGTGTTAAATGCGGTTTTGAAAAACCAAACAAAGCTGTTAAGGAAGATGATTTTCAAATGATAATCCAAGTTTCTGCAGAGAACTCAAAGTAGTTTATTTTAACAACTCATCAGTTAGTATTTTTGTGAGTATCGGAGCGCTCACCTCCTGAAACTTTCTAGCAAATGTGGCTGAATCAATATTTACAAACTGATCCAGGCTAATATCAATTTCTTTTTTCAATTCTCGATTAACAAACGACATAGTTATGGCGCGTAGGTCTCGTTCTTCTGTGGACTTTCCTTCGGAGCTTGTAGATATAAGAGCAAGAAGTGAGGTGTATTTGTCTACAACCGCACCGCCAGATGAACCTTTTTGAGAAATAACTGTTCCAGGGACGGAGATCAGGTCTATCGTATCTTTTTTAAATGTAAAATAATCTCTTATCGTGGTTATGGAACTCGCGACGTTTAGATTTTGTAGTATCGATAATCCACCAAGAAATCCAGCAGGGTATGAGGCTAGGAGTACAGGTTCACCTATGCTTATGCTTTCTCGTACGTTCATCTGTAAAAAATGGAACTTGTCAGGCAGTTTAGAGTTATCAATGCTCTTTGTGATGCGTAAAAAAGCAAAGTCATTTTCGCCTGTACCTTGGGGATTTTGTTCCTTCAGAATTGTTTTGTTGTCCGCAATCCATGATGGCGAAATATAGACAAGTTCAACATTGTATCTAGGGTAAGCTGGGCTTCCGGTTCTCACAACACATTCAACAAAGTCGTTTTGAGTAAAGTCTTTTAGTAACAGGTATTGGCCAACGTGTGCGTTGGTTATTATGAGTCCGTCTGGTTTTACGACAATTCCGGTACCAGAAATAGGGGACAACTCTTTGCCGTTTGTTGTGCATAAAATATTTACAACAGCTTGTCTCGCAAAAGTATTTATCTGTTCAAAGTTTGGTGTAGGTTCTTGGGCTACAGGCGGTGTGGTAGTTGGATTTTCGGTTGGTTTTGGTGGTAGTTGAGATGTTGTTTTAGGTGAGTTCTTGACGGGTGTTGATTTGTCTACAGACGTGTTTTTTGTTTCTTTCGTAGAAGTAGCTTTTTCTATTGTTTGTACTTTTGGTGTCTCTGGTGCAACATAAACAGCTGTATTCGGATTTGGATTACCAAAAAGAGTGTTCACGAACAAGATAGCAGGTGCGAGTATGTAAGATAATATTTCCTTTAGTAACATGTGCGTATTATAGCAAATTGGTTGTTAGGAATGATGAAATTGCCGAGATTAATTTTTTTTGCTAACATAACCTAATCGCGGGATTAGTTTATCGGTAAAACGACAGTTTTCCAAACTGTAGTGAGCGGTTCGACTCCGCTATCCCGCACATATGAAAAAACGCCGTAGGGGCGTTTTTTCATATGTGCGGGATAAGCAAAGCATAGCTTTGCGAGCGGAGTCGAAAGACGGAGCGATTCCTGTTTTAGCAAAAACAGGACGCGAGTCGGGTCGAGGAATTTTGTGAGGAACGAAACAAAATATCGAAAAGGTGTACTGCTCCTGTAAGGAGAGGGAAAGAAAGTCTTTCCCGTGTCGGAAGGCAGTGAGAGTAGCGAGCGTTGGAAAACCGAGGGTTTCCAAGGAGTGAGACATCCGCTATATGGTTGCTCAGCCCGCGTACTCCCGCAATTGATCAAAGTTTTGATTGTGTAACGAATTTAATCCGTGGTAATATTTTGACATGGACATTTTATCTAGAGTAAAAGCCCTCAATCTTCCAGTAGGAGAATATTGTGTATTCGGAAGTGGTGTATTAGAAATTCATGGAATTCGTAAAGCAAAAGATGTTGATGTTCTTGTAACTGAAGAGTTATACAAACAATTAAAAAAATCTGGTTGGAAACGAAAGTGGTTTTTCTGGAGAACTTTATGGGCAAAAGCAATTGTAAATGGAGAAAATGAAGCTTTCACAACTCTTCGTTGGGCAAATAGCTATAATCCTGATACAAAAGATTTGATTAAAAGAGCAGAATATTATGACGGAGTTCCATTTCTAAGACTTGAAGATTTGCTGGCATTTCAAAGAAATTTACCCAGAGAGAAAGATAAGAGAGGAGTTAAGTTAATGGAGAATTATTTTGCTAGCAAAGGTAGTTCTAACCTCCTTCAATAACTGCACACCAGAAGCAGTTTTTATTACTTATGGTGGTTCGTCGACCACTTTACAATTACAAATTAGGGTGTAACATATCTACTCGGAGGTTAGTAACTGCGGAAGTAGGACCCACTGGCTGTATCGTTTGCCGAAATTCGACCGTTTCTCAATGCTGGTCACCAACCCGCACAGAGAGACATCGAAAAGGCTGATTCACGCGGCCACACCTTCTATCCCGTAGGAACTCCCGGGCGCATGGACTTAGGTTCATGCGCCCGTAATAATATACAAAATTAAATCAACCAAAAAACACCCATCCGGGTGTTTTTTGGATTTCCTCTAGAGAAAATGTTACTTAACTGCTTCTTTCAATGCTTTTGCAGCACGGAATTTTGGCACTTTCATTGATGGAACAGAGATTGATTCTCCTGTTCTTGGGTTTCGTGCTTGTCTTGCTGCTCTAGTCTTTGTAGAGAAGATTCCAAGACCTGCTATTGAAACTTCACCGCCTTTCTTTAGTGTTCCAACGATTGAGTCGATGACAATGTCCACAACTTCTTCAGCTTGAACTTTTGTGCCACCAAGCTTTTCGTGCACTGCGTCTACGATTGATGCTTTATTCATATTTTTTTCTTAAAATAATCTATTACAATTATTTAATAATAAACCCACAATCTAACCTTATCTACTATAATCGTATTATATACTAAGGCTTTTTTATCGCAATAGATTGACAAGGTTTATATATTATCGTGCAAATTCGATAGTTCTTGATTCACGAATGACTGCAACTTTTATTTCACCCGGATATTTTAGTTCAGATTCGATACGAATAGCGATATCACGAGCAATTTTCTTGGCTTCTAGGTCAGTTACTTCGGTTGGTGTCACAAAAACTCTAACTTCTCGTCCTGCTTGTAGGGCATATGATTTTTCAACCCCCTTAAACGAAGTTGCAACTGCTTCGAGATCCTTTAGTCGCTTTAGATAATTCTCAACACTATCACGTCTTGCACCAGGACGACCTCCAGATATAGAGTCTGCAGCCTTTACTATCATGGATTCAACAGTTTCATAAGGGTATTCCTCATGATGAGCCTGCATAGCCTTTATGATGTTTTCATCTGTTCCGAACTTTTGCAGAATTCTTCTTCCGATTTCTACGTGAGTACCAACAACCTCGTGGTCCAAAGCTTTGCCTAGGTCGTGAACCAGTGCTCCGGCTTTTGCTACAGCAACGTTAGCTCCTATTTCTTCGGCTATCATGCCAGAGATGTGAGTCATCTCCACAGAGTGTGCCAAAACGTTTTGACCATAACTAGTTCTATAGTGTAGTCTTCCTAGGATAGAGATAACTCTAGGATCTAGACCAATAACTCCTGTTTCGTAAACAGCTTCTTCACCTTTTTGTTTGATTGTCTTAGAAATTTCTTCTTCAGCAAGTTTAACCATCTCTTCTATTTTTGCTGGCTGGATTCTTCCATCTGAAATAAGTTTTTCGAGGGCGTTTTTAGCTATTTGACGTCTAACAGGATCAAATGAAGAGATAGTTATAGATCCAGGTGTATCATCTACAATAACCTCAACACCTGTACATCTCTCAAATGCTTTGATGTTTCGGCCTTCTTTACCGATAATTTTACCTTTTAGCTCATCGTTGGGTATAGCAACGTTTGTTGTCAGCATATCAACGGAAACAGCACTAGAGAGTCTTTGTATTGAAGTAGCCAAAATATGCTTTGCTTTCTCTTCTAGTTTTTCTCTTCCTTCGTCTTCCAGTTTTTTCATTCTAACCAAGAAATCTTCTTCCGATTCCTTTAGAATGTTTTGCATTATTTCATCTTTAGCTTGTTCAGGAGTTAGTCTAGCAGTTTTCTGTAATTGGTTTTTTCGCTCTACCTCCAGCTTTTCAATGTTTTCTTTTATATTTTTTACGTCTTCTATTCTCTTCTTTATCTCTTCAACTTCTTTTTCTATTTCTGTTTGTCTATGGTCCAAAAGCTCATCTTTTTTAATGAGTCTCTCCTCCGTTTTCTTATTGTCTTCCTCTTTTTGCTTTATCTCTACTCGGGCAACCTTTATGATCTCTTCTGCTTTTTTCTCGGCTTCATCTATGATTTCCTTTTCTTTGTTTTTTGCTTCAAGCATCATCTGCTTGATATCTAGCTCCATTGAGCCCTTTTTACCCAAAGAAATAATAAGACGAAGATAATAACCTAGCCCTAATGAAATCAGTGATCCAACACTGAGCAAAAGTGCTACTAATTTTAATGACATGTTTTTCGGAAACCTCTGCTTTTGCCTTTTCTATGTTCGTAACCTTCGTAAACAAATTTCAGAACTAACGTTTTAATGTGAATATGGAATAAAAGTATTCAGAATGTCGGGGAAGTTTCGGAAAAGTTAACAGAAAAAACAAAAACAACTGTTTATTAATTTAAATAAATAATGAAACAACTATATATTATTTATGACACTTTGTCTACTGAGGAGATTTTCTATAAAATCTTGTCTATGATGCCGTACTTTTTACTTTCTTCTGCGGACATGTAAAAGTCTCTTTCTATATCCTTTTCTACTTTAGATATTGTCTGACCTGTGTTCTTCGCCATTATTTTTGCCAAGTTTTCTCTAAGTTTTAGTATGTTTTTTGCTGTGATTTCGATGTCTGTAGCTTGGCCTCTTGCTCCTCCTAGTGGTTGGTGGATCATGACTTCAGAGTTTGGTAGAGCGTATCGTTTGCCTTTAGTTCCAGAAGAAAGCAACCATGCTCCTCCAGAGGCTGCCAAACCAACACATATAGTAGACACGTCATTTTTTATAAGATTCATTGTGTCTATCATTGCCAAAGTTGCTGTAGCTGAGCCTCCAGGAGAGTTTATGTATAGTGAGATGTCTTTTTTAGGGTCTTCAGATTGAAGGAAAAGCATTTGTGCAATAACTAGATTTGCAGAATGGTCGTCAATCTCGCCATCTAGGAAAATAATATTGTCACGCAAAAGGCGAGAGTATATGTCATACGCTCTCTCACCAAACTGTGATTTTTCTATTACTGTAGGTATAAGCATGAAACTGAGTATACCAGAAAGTACAAATTTGTAAAATTATGGTATATTTTTTCTATGAGGATACACAGGTTTTATATAGAAACACCAGTTTCAGGCGATACGTTTGATATTGCTGACAGAGATTTGGTTCATCAGTGGCGGAACGTTTTTCGTTACAATGTAGGTAGTCAGGTAATAGTTTTTGACGGCGGAGGTACAGATTACCTTTGTATGATCTCCTCACTTCGTAGTCTAGGTGCAACTTTGTCGGTTATTCGACAAACACCAACAGAAAAGCAAAAGAAGAACATTTATCTTTGCATGGCTTTGGTAAAAAAAGATAATTTTGAGCTAATCGCCCAAAAAGCGACAGAACTTGGTGTTTCACATATTGTTCCTATACTTTGTGAGCACAGTGAGAAAAGAAAAGTAAATATGGAGAGACTCAAAAAAATAGTTATTGAGGCTTCAGAGCAGTCCGGCAGGGGAGATATCCCAGTTGTTGAAGCTCAGATGAGCATAGATGAGGTCTTTCAAAAAGGTATTCTGCCACAAGAGAAAATGGTTCTACATCTAGAAGGGGATACATTTCAAAAATACATGTCAGGTTTAAACAATGTTTATTCTTTTGCTGTTTTTGTTGGCCCAGAAGGGGGATTTAGTCCAAAGGAGATAGCTGTGTTCAAATCTAATAATATGCCAGTTATTTCTTTAGGCTCACAAGTTCTTCGTGCAGAGACGGCGGCGATAGCTATCTCTAGTTTGTTGCTACTTTAGGCATACTACTAGCCATTTTCTATCAGAATAATTGACTTTTATACACTAAGTATGTTATAATACAGGAAGGTAAGGTTCTTTAAAAAGCATTTGCGAAACGGGTAGTTATAGCTAAAAGTTCTCAAAATTCTTGAGACCTCCTAGCTGTAACTATTTTGAGTCTTTAACTTTAGACTCCGATCTTCACTGGGCATTAGCTTGCCAAGCGCTTTGAAGACGTGCGCTCCCCAAACTTCAATCCCGAACGTTATGTTCGGGATTTTCCATTTTATATTTATTTTTGACTTTCTAGAAACTGAAACACTAATTCATTTGTCATAAAAGTCTCTACGTACATTCTTACTCGGAAACGATCGGAGTCTTTGTAATGAGAAAGTATATGATCCATTTCTTTTTTCACATCTTCCTCTTTAGGAGCAATTCCTTCGTCTTTTGCGATTGTGTTTAGGATTACTTGAGACTTTGCTCGCTTCACAGCTGTATCTTTCCACTCTGCTCTCAGGTCTTCTTCTGTTTTCTTGATGTGTTTCAAATAATCTTCGTACAATATTCCAGATTTTGCTACGTCATCTTTGAATTGTGCTAGCATTTTGTCACTTTCACCGTCTACTATTATCTTAGGCAGGTCTATTGTTGACTCTGAGATGATTTTTTCCAAAATCTCTGTTCGCTTTTTATCTTTTTCTTTTATTTCTTTTTCCTTTAAAATATTTTCTTTGATTTTTGATTTGAAATCTGCAACATCTTTGAAGTCGCCCAACATTTTTACAAACTGGTCATTAACTTCTGGTAGGTCAGTGTCCTCGATTTTTCTGTGATTGTGTTCAGTTCCTCCTCCTGCTTCTGCATGAACCTTGTCATGTGCAAGGTTCTCTTGGATGTTTCTTATAACATCATCGACTTCTTTTTCTGAAACTGTGACAGCAGACTGGTCTGTAGTTTTAGGATTTTCTTTTTGTTTGGTTGAAAGTACTAGAGAAGCTAGTTTTCTGTAGTTGGCAAGTTTAACTTCAGGGAAAAGTGCAGTTTTTACTTTGAATTCTAGATCAGAACCAACACCTATTTTAGTTATGTTGATCTCAGGACGTCCAATAGCGTCTATTTTGTGTTCATCTATTATGTTTGGGTATTCTTCAGACAGAGCCATTTCTGCAGCCTCCTCCAAAAGGGTAATCTCTCCAACCTTTTGAGCTACTAGATTTTCTGGAGCATTTCCTTTTCTAAAACCAGGTAATTCGACTGATTCCTTAAATTTTTTCAGAGCCTTTGTTCTCATTAGCGACATTTTCTCTGCTGTTATCGTGCCGATTATCTCTACCTCTCGTTCTGGGAGAGTGTTAATTGTGATGTCTTTATAGTTTTTTGTCATAGTTTTTACTTTATCGTAAATTACGAAACTCGTCGAATCCATAACTTTTTTCATCATCTACGGAACCCGTGAAGAGGTGAGTAGAAAGAAATTTGCTACCCTGCAAAATATTCTGGTGATGAAAAAAGTTGTGGGTGAGTAAGGCTTTCGGAATTTATAGTACTCTATATTGTTCGCCATATTTTGGCAAGTAAGACAAGCAAAAACCACCGAGTGGTGGTTTTTGTGTCGAACGGTTGGTATTTACTGTAACTGTACGTTTAGCTCACTATCCAAACCATCAAGCTTGGTATTGTTGAGATCGGCTTCTATTGCATCCAACTCATCACTTGGGCTAACTGATTTTATAACAGCAGCTTCGGATTTCTCAGAAGTAGTTGCTGTTTGTTGAGAAGATTCCTGTAAAAGTTTTAGTTTTGCCTTAGATTCTTCCATTCTTTTTCCCCAGAAATACAATCCACCTAGTATTATGACTGCAATAATAATGATTGTGCCTATTATAGATCCTACTGATGATTTGTCTGATTGTTCCATGTTTTTATTGATATTAATTTAAATTTAGTTTGAAGATGTGGTTGTAGAAGTCGGAGTGGTAGTTGCTGGACGTAGTTGAGACATTCCTTTTAGCTTACCAACTGATTTCTCAAGAGCCTTGTGAGCTTCTCTTAAGTGTTTTTCAATCTCACTAGTTGCTTTTTTCATTTTAGAAGAAGCCTCTTTTGTTAGTGAAGTTGAGGAAGCAGTTATGTTTTGTGAAATTGTTAGATCAACAGATGTCTTCAAGTCGTTTAGGGCTTTTTCAGCAGTTTCTATATGATGTTTTGCTTCCGCAACTAGAGCCTCTGCATCTTTTGTGTTGCCTCCAACAGTCTTGATTTTTGCGATTCTAGTTTCGATTTTTGCCATTATTGTTTCTTCTCGTTCTATTGTGGCAGTAAGTCTATCCAACATTTTATCGAAATTGTTTTTCAGTCTATTTCTCATTTCTTCAACTCGGTTTTCTTTTCTCTCCGCAGTTGTACTAGCTCTGTCTTCTCTTCTTTCTTCAATCTTGTTTCTTACATCTTCTCTTCTCTCATCAGTAGTGCTAGCTTTGCCTTCAAGTTTTTTCATCAAAACTTGTTTAGGAGGCTGGACTCTTATTGATTTGTTACTCGGTCGTGAACCAGAAACTTCAGGAGAAACGGTTTCCTCAGCATGAGCGACGGTTCCAACAAAAAATATTGTTAGTGCAATCATTAAATACAATGTGTTTTTATTCTTCATTTTTTCGAAAAGGTTTATTTTGGTAACAGAATTAATTATACTAAAAAACCCACGTCTAGCAATTAGACGTGGGTTTTTTAGTATATATAGGATTATTGATCCTTGTATTGCTTTATAGCTTTATCAAAAGCTTTGATTGCACCTTCTTTTCCGTCAAAACCATTAATTTTAACCTCCTTTTTTTGAATAGTCTTGTATGTACTGAAGAAATGCTCCATCTCCTTTATGGTGTGTTTGTTTACATCACCCAAATCTTTTACATCAGCCCATCGAGGGTCAGATGTTGGTACAGCTATGATTTTTACATCACTTTCTCCTCCATCGATCATATCCATGATTCCAACTGGTCTAACTTTGACCAAAATTCCTGGAAACAAAGGGTATGTAGTTAAAATAACAACATCCAATGGATCACCGTCATCCCAAAGTGTCTGTGGAACGAATCCGTAGTCATATGGGTAGTCTTGAGAAGTGTGCATTGCTCGGTCTAGGGCAATAAGGCCAGTTTCTTTGTCTATTTCGTATTTATTTTTAGATCCCTTGTTGATTTCAACAATAACATTCATTTCTTCTGCTGTTCCCGGAGCTATTTCTTTGATTAAGTTCATATTTTTATAATTACTTTTTATAAAGTGTAACACAATTTAATCTCGTCGAACCCATAACTTTTTTCATCATCTACGGAATCTGTGAAAGAATGAGTAGAAAGAAATTTTGCACCAGCAAAATATTCTGTTGATGAAAAAAGTTGTGGGTGAGTAAGAGATTAAATATTATTATTCTGCACCCTCATCCTCTTTTTTCTCAGCAACTTCTTTTTGTGTAGATTGAATATCTATTTTCCAACCAGTTAGTTTGGCAGCAAGACGAACGTTTTGACCACCTTTACCAATAGCTAGTGACTGTTGGTCCTCAGAAACAACAACAGTTGCTTGTTTTTCAGCTTCGTTAGTTGTAACAGAGATAGTTTTTGCTGGTGAAAGAGCATCTTCAATAAATTTCTTTGGATCTTCTGACCACTCTATTATGTCTATTTTCTCGCCACCAAGTTCTGACATAACAGTAGAAACACGAACACCTCTTTGTCCAACCATAGATCCAACAGGATCAATATGAGAATCTTTTGATGAAACTGCTATTTTTGTTCTTGAACCAGCTTCTCTTGCTACAGATTTTACCATCACTGAGCCGTTAGCTATTTCAGGAGCTTCTAATTCAAACAATTTTTCCAAAAATTTTGGATGTGATCGAGAAAGTCGTAGGAATACTCCTTTTCCAGACTCTTCTACTTTGTATAGGTATGCTCGGATTCTTTCTCCTTGACCAAATCTCTCTCCAGGCATTTGCTCTTCATATGGAAGTAGTCCTGTTGCTCGGCCCATATCTATAAAAATATTTCCTCTTTCTATTCTTTGTACTGTTCCACTAACGATTTCTCCTTCGCGTTTGCCGTATTCACTCATTACTGAAACTTTCTCTGCCTCTCGTATTTTTTGCATGATAACCTGCTTTGCTGTTTGAGCGGCAATTCGGCTGTAATCATCCTGACCTTCTAGAGGGAAGACCATTTCATCACCTAGTTTTGCATCTTTTTTAATTCTTCGAGCATCAGAAAGCAACATGTGATGTTCTGGATTATATACGTCTTTAACAATAGCTCCATCTTCCGCTACTTCTGGTAGTTCATCCTCGTCCATAACAACAGTAGATTCATCTACTATTATTTTTACCTGAAACATTTCTGTTTTTCCTGAGTTTAAGTCAAATTTTGCTCGAACTATCTGACCCTTCTTTCCGTATTCTTTTTTATAAGCAGTAGCTAGGGCAAGTTCAATAGCCTCAAGGATTTTTTCTTGAGGGATACCTCGTTCTTCTTCTAGTTGAGCTAAAACACTGTTTATTACCTTTAAGTCCATCATATGTGTGTGAGAACTTCCAAATTTGGCCAGTCTCATCGTCTAAAATTTCAAAATGATTGTCATCGTACTATTGTACGTCTCCAATCTATTTTGAAATTTTATACGCGACACTGTCTCAAATTCTGGAAGTTCCTGTTATTAATTTATAATTTATTTTAAATTTTACCCATTTTGGGTAAAAAATTAGCCCGCCCGAGGGCGAACTTCAATGCCACTATATTATCATAGGTATCACCTTTATGTCAAATCGAGTTAATACAATGTTTTTATACACATTTTTACAACAATAAAAAATTTATTTTGATATAATAATTTACACAGATAATTTAAAATCTCGTCTACTAATATCTAGAAAGAAAATTTCAGCAGAAATTTATCCGTGTCTCCTGAGAGATATTGGTGGAAAGAGGCTTAAAATTTATCCAAATCTATGCACATTGAACCAGAACAATTAAAAAGTTTTATCATAGACTCAGGACTTGTTAGTCGTGGAGATATTGAAAAAGCAGAAGAGGAAGCCAAAGATACTGGAGGTAATATGACCAGGATTCTGATTAACCAAGGCAAGTTGAAAGAGGATGATATTCGTAGAATGCAAGCTTATATCCTAGGCATACCCTTCGTAGATTTAAAAGGAGAGAAACTACCTTTTGAAGTTCTTTCGCTCATTCCGGAACCTATTGCCCGAAATCACAACATTATTGCTTTTAAAAAAACAGATACAGCTTTGGAGGTTGCCATGTTGGACACAGAAGACCTAACAGCTATTGATTTCATAAAAAAGAAAGTAGGTTTAAAAATTCTTCCTCGCCTTACTGACGACGAGTCAATGAAAAGTGCTATTCTTCAATATCAAAAAAGTCTAAAGGCAGAGTTCGGTGATTTGATAGCCGAAGATGTGAGTGCTCTAAAAAATATTCCAGGTGCAGTAGAGGAAACAGACTTGGGGGAGAACGATCTTAGAAGATTGGCAGATAATGTGCCAATGATTCGTATCGTAGATACACTTTTAAAACACGCTATTATACAAAACGCCTCTGATATTCATATTGAGCCACAGGAAAATGAACTCTTGGTTCGTTATCGTATAGACGGTATTCTACACGACGCTATGATCTTGCCTAAAAACATGACTGCAAGTATCTCGGCTCGTATAAAAGTTTTATCTAGTCTGAAGTTGGACGAAAAGAGACTCCCGCAAGACGGACGATTCAAAATTGAATCAGACGGTGAGAAAGTTTCTTTCCGTGTTTCTACATTACCTACGTATTATGGTGAAAAAATCGTGATGCGTCTTCTTCGTGAAAATGTTTCTGGATTTACACTTGAACACCTTACATTCCACGGAGAAAGTTTGGAGAGAATTCATACCGCAGTAAAATCTACAACAGGAATGATTCTTACAACTGGACCGACAGGTTCCGGTAAAACTACAACTCTATATACAGTTTTGGATATTTTGAACACTCCAGATGTAAATATCTCTACAATAGAAGACCCTATTGAGTACCAGATGAAGAGAATCAACCAGACACAGGTTCGACCTGAAATAGGTTTTACATTTTCTTCTGGTCTTAGAACACTAGTTCGTCAGGACCCAGATATTATAATGGTGGGTGAAATTCGAGATAATGAAACCGCTGCGTTGGCAGTTAACGCGTCTCTTACTGGACACGTGGTTCTTTCTACACTTCACACTAACTCTGCTGCGGGAGCAATACCTAGACTTATAGATATGAAAGTTGAGCCTTTCCTTATTGCTTCTACGATAAATATTATTATCGGCCAAAGACTTGTTAGAAAACTAACTGATCAAAAACAAAAATACTTTTTAACTAAAGCAGAAATAGAAACATTGGGTAAGTCTATAAATCTCGATAAAGTTCTGGACACTTTAAAAGCTGAAAAAATAGTTGGTAAGAGTGACAAATGGGATGAAGTTCCTTTCTACAGAGTTAAAAAAGACGTTGATCCTGAGGCAGGTTTTTCAGGACGTGTTGGTATTCACGAAATAATGAAAGTTTCCCCGGCAATAAAGGAAATAATTCTAAAATCTGGTACTGCTGATGCTATTCAGAAAGTCGCTGAGGCTGAAGGAATGTTGACTATGCTCGAGGATGGAGTCTTCAAGGCTGTTGCGGGTATGACAACAATCGAAGAAGTTCTCCGTGTTATCTCCGAGTAAAGACAGAACTCCAAGAGTCAGATTTTAGTCTATATTGCTTTCCCTGTGCTAGTATGGCTTCCATGAAAAAAGATTTTCGTCATATTATAATTTTATCTATTTTCTCTCTCTTTGTTGGGGGAGCATTGAGCTACATTATCCTTAATTCCGAAGGAGCGTTCTTTGTTGTAAATTCTGTGAATGCAGAAGATTCGGAATTAAAGCAGGATACACAAGATCCTCAGGTCATTTCAACTGGGAGTCTTGAGTCACTCACAAAGACATTAAAAAATGCACTAAACTTTAGAGATAAAGTGAGTATTGGCTTTGTTGGGGATATTGTTCCCGGCCTAAATGCTCCAAAAGAAATGCTAGATGGAGTTGCCGAGTTTACCAAGAGGCCAGATATAATGATAGGAAATTTGGAAGGTGTCATAACACAGAGTCAGTATTCTAAATGTGGGGTTGAATCCAAGAACTGCTTTACATTTGCAGGTGATGAAAATTTTCTAAGACTATTGGCCTCAGCGTCCTTTGATGTCTTGAACACTTCCAATAACCATTTTAATGATTTTGGGAATGAAGGAAGAGAAGACACCGTAAAAAAGATCAAAGAGCAGGGTATTATTCCTGTTGGAATGAAAGATGATATTACATATATAAATAAAAATAATATAAAAGTAGGTATTGTTGGTTTTTCTACGTTTTGGTATGCAAATGATTTAAATAATGAAACAGATGTTGTAAAAAATATTACAGAAGCTGAAAAAAATGCAGATATTGTTGTGGTTATATTTCATGCGGGAGGGGAAGGTGTTAACTATGTACACACACCACAAGAAACTGAGTGGTATCTTGGGGAAAACAGGGGGGATGTCCGCTTGTTTGCTCATAAATCTATAGACGCTGGTGCAGATATTGTTTTGGGTTCGGGTCCGCATGTGCTTAGAGGTATTGAAACTTACAAAGGTAAGTTAATAGCTTATTCTCTAGGAAATTTTGCATCAGCTAGTAATAAGATTTTGAATACTGGTAAACATAAAACTTCAGCTATGATCGAAGCTACTTTAGAAAAGGATGGATCTTTTGTTTCAGGTAAGGTGTATCCGTTAGAATTAAATAGTTATCTAGAACCATATCCAGATTTAGAAAATACAGCGGTTGATACTATAAATGAATTATCTCTGAGCGATTTTGGAAGTAGTGGTGTTTTGGTAGAAGATTCTGGGAATATTATTTTGAAATAATAAATTAAAAAATGTTTATTCACATTTTTTATGTAAAGTAAAAAATATTTTGTTATACTTATGTGGTAAGTTCCGTGTGAAATTTTCACACTAAACTATTTCTTATGCCACTATTTAAATATAAAGTATTAGATGCTGATGGAAAACCAAGAGAGGGTACACAAGAAGCAAAAGATAAATTTGCTTTGTATCACGTTATAAAGCAAGACGGCAGTACTGTAGTTTTTACAGAAGAAGTAAAACCAAAAACCGGTCTAAGTTTTTTGAAGTCGGTAACATTTTTTGAATCAGTTAAAACTCACGACAAGATTTTATTTGCCAAGAACTTGTCAAAAATGCTTGAAGCTGGTCTTCCAGTCACTCGAGGTCTGTCTATTATGGAGCGTCAGGCAAAAGGCTTGTTTAAGAAAATTCTAATTAGTTTGAATGAGTCTATATCAAAAGGAAATACATTGAGTGACTCTATGAAAGCTTATCCAAAAGTTTTTTCTACTCTTTTTGTTTCTATGGTTAGGGCAGGAGAAGAGTCTGGAAATATGTCTTCAGCTCTACAAAACGTTGGAATGCAGATGGAAAAGTCATACCAACTAACAAAAAAAGTTAGAGGTGCGCTTATGTATCCTGCGGTGATATTTTCACTTATGTTAGTTATCGGTGTTTTGATGATGGTTTATATGGTGCCGACACTTACGGCTACGTTCGTGGGTCTTGGTGTAAAATTGCCTTTATCAACTAGAATTATTATTGCGATTAGTGATTTTCTAAAAAATTATTTTATATTTGTTGTTTTGGGAGCAATATTCTTTGTGTTTATTTCTACAATAGCTTTTCGTACACCAAAAGGTAAGCGCATAATAGACGCAACTTTGCTTAGAACTCCATTGATAAAAGATATCGTAAAACATATCAATTCTGCTCGTACTGCTAGAACATTATCTTCGCTTCTTTCTTCTGGAGTGGATATTGTTGTGGCAATTGGTGTTACAAAAGACATCGTTCAAAATTCTTACTACAAGGAAGTTCTGGATAAAGTTCAGACGACAATAGAAAAGGGAGGACAGATATCAACTGTTTTTACTGAAAACGACAGGCTGTATCCGTTGTTCGTGGGTGAAATGGTGTCAGTGGGTGAGGAAACTGGAAAGATAGGTGAAATGCTAATGAGTGTAGCTTTGTTTTATGAAGAGGAGGTCGATCAGAAGACAAAAGACATGTCTTCTATTATTGAACCAGTACTTATGATAATTATTGGTTTGGGTGTTGGAGCTTTTGCTATCTCTATGCTTGGTCCTACATATTCTTTGGCCGACGCAATCTAAAAATAGGAAAATATATTCTCCTAATTTACATCAAACAGCAAATGATAAATAAGTTAAAAAATAGAAAAGGCTTTTCTTTAGTTGAATTAGTTGTTGGTGTCACAGTTTTTACTATTATTTGTATTTCAGCTTACAATGCTTACGTCAGTATTTTTGATGTTGTTTATTTGAGTAGAGCAAAACTTAACGCAGTAGATCTTACCAATGAGCAGTTGGAAATAGTCAGAAATCTTCCTTATGCAGATGTAGGTGTTGTGGGTGGTATACCAAATGGCAAGATACCTCATAACCAGACTCTTGTGCGTGGGGGGAGTACTTTTAATATTACATCTACTATAAGAAACGTAGACGATCCTTTCGACGGTACGATAAGTGGCACTCCGAGAGATCTTTCTCCTGGAGATTTTAAAATAGTAGAAGTTGAAGTGGATTGTCCGGCTTGCAAGAACTTTGAACCAATCACTGTTACAACTAGAGTTGCGCCGGAAAATCTAGAGACAGCTTCAACTAACGGAGCCTTATTCGTAAGAGTTTTTGATGCAAATGGTAATCCAATCCCTGATGCAAGAGTCTATGTTGTGAACAATCAAGTCATTCCTAACATTGTGATTGATGACGTTACTAATACAGACGGCATGCTTCAGATAGTGGATGCTCCTCCTGGAATAAATGCGTACAATATTACCGTTTCTAAAACAGGATATTCTACAGATAGAACAGAATCTCCAACTATTGCAAATCCAAACCCAACCAAGCCACCTGCTACAGTTACAATACAGAACGTAACACAGTTGAGTTTTGCTATAGATAGAACGAGTACTTTCAATGTTAGTTCAGTTACACAAACCTGTTCTCCTATAGCCAATGTTGATTTCAGTTTAATAGGAACAAAACTAAAAGGAACATCTCCTGATGTTTTGAAGTATAACCAGAACCTTGTAACTAGTGGTTCGGGTCTGCTTTCGCTCACTGGTATGGAATGGGATTCTTACATCTTCAATTTGATAGATGACGCTTATGATTTGGTGGGTATAAGTCCAGTATCACCGATAAACCTTATTCCAAACAGTAATCAGGCTATTCAGTTAGTTGTTGCACCAAAGAATCCAAGGACACTCGTTTTGTTTGTTACTGATGGAGCAACTAGTCTACCTTTGTCAGATGTTGAAGTAACACTATCAAAGTCCAGTTTTACGTCAGTGATAAAAAACTCTGGTACAGGATTTATAAATCAAACTGATTGGTCTTCTGGATCTGGACAAGCAACCTCTACTGATTCTGCAAAGTACTTTTCTTCGGACGGAAATATCGAAATAGCTAATCCAGCGGGGGATCTAGTTTTGGGAAAGATTTTTGATGAGTATGTTTCCTCTGGTATTTTGGAATCATCAGCTTTTGATATTGGTTCTACTGCGAACTTTCAAAAGATACAATGGAATCCAATCGATCAACCTGTAAGTGTTGGTGTTCCAAATGTTCGCATACAACTAGCGACAAACAGTAATGGTGGTGCGTGGAACTTTCTTGGGCCAGACGGAACATCAGGGTCTTATTACACTACAAACAATCAAAACATAAATGCTATCAATAACAATAATCGTTATTTGAGGTATAGGGTTTTTCTAGATAGTGTGTCCACCACATCTACTCCAAATGTTTCCAATATATCTTTCACATTTACTTCACTCTGTACTCCTCCTGGTCAAGTATTTTTTGATGGGCTACCTTCCGGAACTTACAATTTGCACTTAACTAAAACTGGATACACAGATCAAGATGTCTCTGTTCAGATAAATTCAGAATGGCAAAGTCAATCTGTTGTGATGTTGCCAAGTTAATTTTTATTATGAACAAACAAAACACAAAAAAAGGGTTTACTGTTGTAGAGTTGTTGGTCGCTATATCAATCATGATGTTGTTGCTTTTAGTAGTTTCCAACTTTCAAAAGGATATATTTTCACTCAACACTAACCTTCAAAATAATTTGAATGCTCAACTAGATGCACGCCATCTTATAAAGGTTATGGTTACGGAGCTCAGAAAAACTTCACAGTCTAGTCTCGGATCGTATCCTATTGAGGTTGCTTCATCTACTGGCATAACATTTTACTCAGATGTAGGAAATAATGGTTCTATAGATAAAGTTCGTTACTTTTTGAGTGGGAACACAATACGAAGAGGGGTCATAACTCCGACAGGAAATCCACTCGTATATAATTCTGGATCCGAAGTCTTAACTACTATTATGAATTCTGTAGTTTCTTCTTCAACACTTCCAATTTTCCAGTATTACTCCTCAGCTTATGATGGGACAAACGCATCCCTCGCGACACCTGTTGATATAGCATCTATCAGATTAGTTAAAATAAATATTATAATTGATAAAGATCCAAATAGATCTCCGGTTCAGTTAGTTGTTACATCCAACGTTACACTAAGAAATCTAAAGGATAACTTCTAAAATTTACTCCATAATGAATAATTCAAAAAGATATTTAAAGCAAAAAGGAAGTTTACTTATACAAGCTATTGTTTTCGGTGCCATAGCTGTCGTTATCATAGGAGGCCTTATAAGTTGGGCAGGGGTTAATATAAAAGCATCACGTATTACTCTACAAAGAGAACAAGCACTTCAAGTTGCTGAGGCCGGAGTAGACTATTATAGGTGGCATCTAGCACATGCTTCAACTGATTATCGAGATGGTACAGGTGTCCCAGGTCCGTACGTTCATAATTTTCTAGACAAGGACGGTGTGGTGATCGGTAGTTTTACTTTAGAGATCACTCCGCCTCCAGTTGGTTCAACTATTGTTACCGTAAAATCTACTGGAAGAGTTTTGTCTGATCCAAGTTTATATCGATCTATTGTTGTTCAATTGGCTATTCCATCTCTTGCAAAATTCGCTATAGCTTCTAATAGTGATATTCGTTTTGGAGAGGGTACAGAAGTCTTTGGCCCTATACACTCTAACGGTGGAATCCGTTTTGATGGAGTAGCACATAATCTAATCACAAGTTCTCGTGACAGTTATGATGATCCAGATCATACAGGCGCCGTTGAGTTTGGCGTTCATACGCATATAAATCCTCCACCTAGTTCAGGTTCTAACTCAAGCTTTAGAGCCTTAGAGGCACCTCCTTCTCTAGTGCAAAATCGAACGGATGTTTTTAATGTAGGAAGGTTGTTCCCAGTGCCAGCAGTAGACTTTGTTGGTTTTACAACAGATTTGGCTCAAATAAAAAGTAATGCGCAGTCGTCAGGTAGATATTTGTCTGGATCAGGAGCTTTGGGTTATCGTATTGTTTTAAGAACGAATGATACATTTGATGTATATCGTATCAACAATCTAAAATCAGCTCCTAACGGATGTTCAGATAGTCAGGGTCAAACAGGATGGGGAACGTGGAGTATTAGAACTAGTGGTTCAGGAAATCAAACATTGATATCAAACTATCCGATTCCGGCAAACGGACTTATTTTTGTTGAAGATAACGTGTGGGTCGAGGGTCAAATAAATACTGCAAGAGTAACTATTGCTTCAGGTAGATTCCCAGATAATGCATCCACACGAACAAATATCACAGTTAATAATAATCTTTTGTACACTAACTATAACGGTTTGGATGTTATTTCTCTTATTGCCCAAGGAAATATAAATGCTGGTTTGGATAGTATAGATACTTTACGTATAGATGCCGCTTTGGTTGCGCAAAACGGTAGAGTTGGAAGATATTATTATTCTAGTAGCTGTGGAAGTAGTTATCAGCGAAACTCGATAACGCTATATGGAATGATCGCAAGTAATATAAGATATGGTTTTGCATACACCGACAACACTGGTTACGATGTGAGAAATATTATATACGACGGTAGTTTATTATACGGACCTCCACCTAGTTTCCCACTAACAAGTGACCAGTATTCAGTTATATCTTGGAGTGAAGTTCAATAATAATGTTACAATAATAAAATGAATAACGAGGATGGATTATCGCTTTCTACTAAAATTATTTCTGGAGTTGTTTTAGTTGCTGTTGTTGCTTTTGGTTACTATTTTTTTAGCAGGGAAGATAAAGTAGTAAATAAAACTCAGTTACAAATCGAGGAGGGAAAACTGGAAGAACTCATGGTTAGACGAAATGCCGAGAGGGAGGTGGTAAATCAAATACAGGAACAGTATTCAAACCTAAGAAATACAATAATGAAAAATACTGACGTGTTTTTCAAAGATGCTAATTCCAATAACCCGAGAATTATTTTAAAAATAAAAGACAAGAAAGTTGAAGCTGAAATAAACAAAAGAAGATTGGAGATAACTAGACTTTTGGAAGCATGGGATAAAAAAGTAGATGATTTGGAATCTACTTCTATTACTGAGCCAAACTCGGTCACCTTGATGGATCTTGTAGCAGGAGCAAAAAATGATGTTGATTATGTAAAACAATACATAAAAGAACTTCAAAGTATTATAAATAACATAACTCCAGCAAATTCCAAACTAGACGATTCCCAGATAAAAACTTATGAGAACATAATAAACAACAGTTTGAATCAAATCGAACAAGTTGCCTCTAATGTAAATGCGATAGAAACTTCTATACCTGCTATATATGAAGCTCTTGGAATTACAAATTCCAATAACACACCTATCCCACAAGAAAATCTTCCAACGCTTCTAACTCCAACACCAACGCCAACACCTCCTATAGTTACAGAAACTCAAATCCAGAATCAACAACAAGTAGTCAATCAAACTGCTCAAAATGGGGGTCAGCAAAATTCTACAACTACAACTCCAGTCCCAACACCTACTCCAACCCAAGATCCATATTTGTATTATCCTGTGTATTCTCAATACGGAGCAGCACAAACTATAATAGAGTATTTACAGTCTCTTCCTTCACCAAATATAGATAAATCTGGTTGGCCAGATATAGATACTAGTGCGGGGGATCCTATTCTTTTCGATAATTAATTAGTCTGTATCCTTGTGCTACAATATTGTCATATGAAAAGGACAAAAAAACTGATAGTCGGAAATTGGAAGATGAATCCATTAACAGTAGAAGAAGCAAAAAAAATAGCGACACAAGTTAAAAGATCAATGCGCTTGGTTAAAAAAGTAGACGTTGTTCTGTGTCCACCTTTTGTTTATATACCTCTTTTAAGTAAAACAGTTGATAAAAATCTATATCTAGGAGCACAGGATGCTTTCTATGAAGAAAAGGGTTCATTTACTGGTGAAGTGAGTTTCAGAGAACTCACTCAATTCAATGTAAGTTTTGTTATTTTGGGACATTCAGAAAGAAGAAAGATGGGAGAAACTGATCAACTAATAAACAAAAAAGTTCGATCTGTGGTTGGTCAGGGGATGGAAGCTATAGTATGTGTTGGGGAAAGTATACGTGATACTCATGGCGATTATTTTCAGTTTGTTAAAGATCAGATACTTTGGGCTATTCGGGACGTCCCAACCAAACTGTTATCTAGAGTGGTTATAGCTTATGAACCTATTTGGGCGATAGGTGCAAAAGACGCGATGAGTCCTATGGATTTGCACGAGATGTCTATTTATATAAAAAAAGTTTTAAAGGACTATTGTGGAGACTTGTCTAACGAGGTTAGAATTTTGTACGGAGGTTCAGCTGATAAAGTAAACGCCGAGGCACTAGTCAAAGAGGGAAATGTTTCGGGTCTCTTGGTAGGTAGACAAAGTCTAAATTCAACAGATTTTTCAGAAATGATTAAAATAATCGATACAATATAATATGGTTAAATACATAGACGAACTAACAAAGGATGACTTAAAAGGCAAAAGGGTACTACTAAGGCTGGATCTAAACGTGCCAGTAGAAGAAGGCAAGATAACAGATGTATATAGACTAGAAAAAGCTATATCCACTGTAGATTTTCTTATTGAAAAGGAAGCAAAAATCATCATAATTGCTCATCTAGAAAATAAAGATGGAGAGAATGATACGCTTCTTCCTATTTTTGATTATCTAAAAGGTTATTTTAAAGTTGATTTTTGTTCAACTTATTTTTCACCAGAAGCTATAGAAAAAGTTCTAAACTTAAAAGACAAAGAAGTTTTGCTTTTCGAGAATGTCAGAATAAATGCAGGCGAGAAGGAGAACGACCTAGAGTTTGCCAAAAAACTCTCTCAAATGGCAGATATTTATGTAAACGATGCATTTAGTGTTTCTCACCGGAAACACGCATCAGTTGTTGGTGTTCCAACTTTTCTACCTCATTACGGTGGTTTTGTTTTAAAATCAGAAATAGAAAATATTTCTAAAGCTTTTAATCCTCAGCATCCTTTTGTATTTATACTTGGTGGGGCAAAGTTTCGAACTAAACTTCCTCTTATTCAAAAGTATTTAGACAAAGCTGATACTATTTTTGTTGGTGGTGCGCTAGCTAACGATGTGTTCAAGGCAAAAGGTTATGAAGTGGGCATTTCTCTAGTTTCAAAAGAAGAAGTCGGTATGAAAGATATAATAAACAATCCAAAGTTTAGGACTTTCTCTGACGTCACTGTAACAGAAGGGGATAAAGTACTTTTTAAAAAACCAGACGAGGTTTCTTCCGGTGAATGCATTGTTGACTGCGGTCCAGAAACTATCGATGATCTAAAGAAAATCATCTCTTCCGCAAAAACTATTGTGTGGAACGGACCTCTAGGTAACTACGAAATAGGTTTTAAAGACAAGACAGAACAACTTGCTGAAATAATAGCTCAATTAACATCCGAGGCGAAGCTCGAGAGCATTATTGGCGGGGGGGATACTGTTGCTTCTATAAACACACTTGGTTTGGAACATAAACTGACTTTCATATCGACAGGTGGTGGAGCGATGTTGGATTATCTAGTCAATGAGACACTCCCAGGCATAGAGGCTTTGGAATAAACTTCCAAATTTGTAGTGTAGTTGACATTGGTGTAACACTTTTGTTACACTTGTTTTATAACTATAAAAAAATGGCAACCACAAAACACAGAATAAACATAACAGCAGATAAAGATATTGAGAAAGCCCTCATCAGTTCTGCCAAAAGAGACGGAGTACCAACAGCTTCCAAAGCCGCCGATCTTATTCGTCTTGCTCTTGATATAGAGGAGGATGTTTTTTTTGGTAATCTAGCGAGTGAAAGACTGTCTGCAAAAAACACAAAATGGGTTTCCCATAAAAACACATGGAGATAGTCTACCATCCACAAGTTATAAAAAATGATATTCCAAAAATAGATAAAATATCTAGAAAAAAGATTCAGCTTGCAATAGAGTATAAATTATTAAACCCCACCGTCTACGGTATTCCTCTCAAAGGGACACTGAAGAGTTTCTGGAAGCTTCGAGTTGGGGATTATCGGGTTGTTTATACTATTTTAAAAAACAAAATCGCGGTTCTGGTCATAGCCCACAGAAAAGAAGTTTATTCTGTGGCGGAAAGGAGGGTTAAATAGGAAAAGTCTAGAAGATCATACATTACCCGCACCACTTGACAATTAGGCACATCTAGGTGTATAATATGCAGGTAAAAGTTCTTTGAATATTGCGAGGAATATGAGTTTGCCACAGCAGAAAGTGCCCAATAATTCAAATAAAGGGCTTTCTCTGCTGTGGCGAAACCGATAATCGGGAGTAGACAGTAGGCGCGACGCGCCAAAAGGAGAAGGACGATGTCCAAGCTCTACTCGATGGATCAGATGAACTGGCTTTCTGGCAAGTTCGAGGAGGATCACTTCACTCCCGAACAGGTGAACATGCTCGGAGAGGCTGGCCGACTTCGTCTGATCAAAGCCGTCCTCGAAGGCCGTGCTGAGATCAAGATGCTGGAGAAGATGGAGGCGAGAAATACATACCTCCATCTCATTTCGGGTGGTCGAACTCTAACCATTCCAGCTTCCTCCGGCAAACGGACGATTGCCAAGGCGAAGGATGTATTCAGGTGGGGGATCGATGGCGACTTCAAGAACTGGGGACTTGATGTCCCTGGGATCGCGACGCCGGAAATCGACGTCGAAGTCCACGAGATGGTCGAGGACGGCAAGTTCGCCGACATCTACGGCTCCACTGGCTACGACCTCGATAAGCTCGTCATGACCCAGGATCAAGTCGTCTCCTTCGTGGAGACCCACAAGGGATGGCTCCGTACCGAAGGGCGCGGAACGTTCTTCCTTCTGAAGGGAGGCAATGAGTTCTTCGTTGCGGACGTGTGCGTCTACTCCGAGGGTTCGCTCTACGCCTACGTTTACCGGTTCTCGCACGGCCGCGTGTGGCATGCCGGGAGCAGGCATCGCTTCGTGATCCCGCAACAGTCGGCGCCCATCGCCGACTAGATACTTTTCTTTTGATCTTTTGGATCTTTGTCCCTTGGACCCTTCACTGGGCCCAAGGGATTTTTTGTTATAATAAAATTACAGTTTGTAGAGTGATACGGTTAAGGCTTTATCAACACGACTGTATAAAAATATATTCGAGAATTTTGTCGGGCACACCTTACAAAAGTGTGAATATATTTTTCATAAAATAAAAAATAATAGTTGGTGTGGTAAACTGGTGGACTTATATGTCCCAAGTAAAATTCAATTCGTCATATTTTGATGAATGGTGTAATAGATGGTTTTCTACACAATAATCTTCGTTGCGAACGTGAACGTCAACTCCGATGGTTCGCTCAACGCCAACGTTAACCGGTTCTCGAACGACAACGTGTGGAATGCCGAGAACAGGCATCGCTTCGTGATCCCGAAACTCTAATTTTTCTCCAACTTTCTATTTTATAGTTTGGTTGGAGTTTTTTGTTTATCAATCAAGCCCTTTCTCCAACCACCCAACATTCTTCCTACTTCCTCTAAATCCCCAGATGTTTTTGCATATTTTTCTGTTGGTATTAGTTTACTTTCCCATGCTAGTTGCATAAAAAACTTTAGGTTATCTAACTTAGTTATGCTTCGAGATAACATGACGATTTTTTGCTCACTGGCCAGATAAACTGATGCAAATGTTAATTCTAATAAATCCAGAAAAGAGTTTTCTATTTTCTGCCCAACACCAAACCTTTCAACTTTAGGAAAATCTCTGTGCAAAGTAATCCAAAATCTATAGATGTCTTTTTCCTTCAGTAAAACCTTCGGTGCTTCTCGGGGGGGGGCGACATTAAATGTCATTTTGTGTTTTAATTATTTTGTATATCAAAACTATATCATGAATACGCAACATTTTTTTCAAGAAATAGTTTCTCTAGAAAACCTATTTCTTGCTTGGAATGAATTTGTTAAAGGTAAGAGGTATAAGAAAGATGTTGCTGAGTTTTCTTTGGGGCTTTCAGAAAATATTTATGATTTATATAGAGGTCTGAAAGATAAAACATATATACACGGTGGGTATCATGCATTTAATATCTCCGACCCTAAGCCACGCAACATTCACAAAGCAACTGTTCGAGATAGGATTCTACATCAAGCAATATATAGGGTATTGTATCCGTATTTTGATACAAAGTTTATACATGATTCATACTCCTGCAGAGTAGGAAAAGGAACACACAAATCAGTTATGAGGTTTAATACTTTTGCCAACAAAGCATCTAGTAACAACCGTAAAACACTTTGGATACTAAAGTGTGACGTAAGAAAGTTCTTTGCCTCTATTGACCAAAAGAGACTTTTGCAAATACTTGGTATATATAATTTAGATAAAGACACAATTTGGCTTATCAAAAAAGTTGTTGAGAGTTTCAATAGTGGTCAAAGAGGAAAAGGTCTTCCACTAGGTAATCTAACTTCTCAACTTTTAGTAAATGTATATATGGATTGGTTTGATCAATGGATAAAACACAGATTAAAGGTGAAATACTACATTAGATACGCAGATGATTTTGTGGTGATGAGTACAGACAGGACAGAGCTTGAGAAAGCATTAGTACAAATCGAGCTTTTTCTTAAAGATAATTTATTACTGGATTTGCATCCAGACAAAGTGTTCATTAAAACATATTCTTCTGGAGTGGATTTTCTGGGTTGGGTGAACTTTCCAACTCGCAGGGTACTACGAACCACGACAAAGAGGAGGATGATCGAAAACCTGCAAGACAATCCAAGTGTAGAGACAGTGCAGTCTTATCTAGGATTACTTAGGCATGGGAGCACTTATAAATTAATTTCAAAAATATTATAAATTTTCTCGGATTTTTTTTAGATTAGTTTCGAAATCTTTTGCATTACCTTCGACTTCTCTGTTCGGGAAAACCCAGATGTGGGCATGAGTAACTTCATCGCCGACTATTTTAGATAGAATCCAGTCTGTATCAAAAGCTTTTTGTTGTGCTTTTGCTATTTTCTTTACTACTTCAAAATATTCTCCTGCGTTTGGGACGTCCCAGACCCAACGATAGTGGTCTTTTGGTATAACCTGAACATGTCCAGGGGATTGGGGGTTTATGTCTAGAAATGCGAAAAAGTTCTCGTCTTCATAGACCTTATAACTAGGTATTTCTCCTCTAACTATTTTGCAAAATATACAGTTTTCCATGTGGGTATTTTAACATACAAATTTATGAATCATTTAAAAATTTAACAAAATACTAGTTATTCATCATTTATGGCTATGTGTTAAACTAGAGAAATGAAAAAATACTCCCTTCGTGATCCGTTACCAAAAGAGATAGACGAACTATTTGCCAGTTACACTCCTCTTGTTCGTTCACTCTTGTATTCCCGGGGGATTGTGGATCAAGCTGGTGCCGATGCGTTTCTCAACCCAAACTACGAAAAACATTTACATAATCCATTTTTACTAAAAGATATGGATAAGGTTGTTGAAAGAATATTGAGTTCTATTGATAAAAGTGAAAAAATTGGGATCTTTTCTGACTATGATGCAGACGGTATTCCGGGAGCGGTGGCACTTCATGACTTTTTTAAAAAGCTCGGCTTTGAAAACTTTGTAAACTATATCCCACTTCGTAACGAAGAGGGTTTTGGTCTAAACCACGACGCCATAACCAGTCTTGTTGATCAAAAAGTTGAGCTTATTATAACCATAGACTGCGGGATCACAGATGTGGATGAAGTCGATTTTGCAAACAAACACGGTGTCGATGTTATTATCACCGACCACCACATCCCAGGAAAAAAAGTACCAAAAGCTTTTGCTATCGTGAACCACAAACAAAAAGACTGTAGCTATCCAGAACAGTTTCTCTGTGGATCGGGAACTATTTTTAAAGTCATACAGGCTTTGATAATAAAAATAAAAGAAGATGAAAAGTTGTTAAATAAGTTTAATTGGAAAGACGGTCAAGAAAAATGGCTCCTCGATATGATAGGTCTGGCTACCATGTCGGACATGGTTCCGCTTTTGGGCGAGAACAGGGTGTTGTCATATTACGGCATGAAAGTTTTACAAAAAAGTCCCCGAGTAGGCTTGCAGAAACTTTTCTCACTTTTAAAAATAGATCAACGAACTGTTACTGAAGATGATATTGCTTTCATGATAACTCCTCGCATCAATGCTGCATCGAGAATGGGTATTCCAAGAGATGCTTTTACTCTAATGTCTACAGTTGATGAAGTGGAAGCAGGGGTTTTGGCAGAACATTTAAATAATAAAAATGATGAAAGGAAGGGTGTGGTTGGGAGCATGGTGCGTGAAATAAAAAAACGACTAGAAGAGAGAGACGAAGATATGCGACATGTTTTTGTTTTCGGCAATCCGGAGTGGAAGCCTTCTTTGCTCGGTTTGGTCGCAAACAGTTTTAGTGATGAACATGGAAGGCCAGTTTTTTTCTGGGGGAGAAACGGAGAGACTGACGGAATAATAAAAGGATCTTGTCGTGCTGGTGGTGATACTGACATCGTAAAACTCATGGAAAAAGTAAAGGACGTTTTTTTGGACTACGGAGGACACAAGGGAGCTGGAGGATTTTCTATTTTACAAGAAAACATACACACACTTGAAGACAGACTAAACGAAGCGTTCTTAGAACTTTTGAAAGAAGACAAGATTACACCAGATACATTGATCGATAAAAAGTTATCGCTCGATGAGGTGAATTGGAATACATATAGTTCGTTAGAAAAGTTTGCACCTTTTGGGATGAGTAATCCTAAACCACTTTTTCTTTTTGAAAATATACAGGTAAAGAATATGAAACTTTTTGGTAAAGAAAAAAACCATCTAGAATTAAAATTTAGAAATAGTAAGGACAAAGATGTTACTGCAATCGCTTTTTTTCAGAACGGAGACAAATTCCCGGTCAAAGTAGAAGGGGGGAGTAATATAAACATGGTTGCCACTTTGGAAAAGTCTCAGTTCCGAAATTTCCCCGAACTACGCCTCCGAATCGTGGACGTTTTTTAGTGCTTGACAAGTTTTTATATGGTGCTATAATATACTCAGAAATACGGTCATGTGACGGACCGAGGGCAAAAGCTCCAAAAACGTCTATATAAATTAACGTATGGAAAGGAGTGTGCTTACAGGCTAAACCAAGGGGATAGTGCAAGTCCCAAAGCCTGCACACCCGATATGTTCCGTTCCTCGTGTCCATCGAAAGAGGTGCAAGATGCGTAAGTGAACAAGTCGTCGGAGTTTGAAGTCTCTGGCGCACCAATGGCTAAGGGCTGGCGACCCGGGGGATACAGCCTAACCACCCCCCACCAAAACTTCAAGGGCGTCTCACAAGACGCCCTTTACCTTATCTAAATATTAAACAATCTGAATGATCAAAATTTAATTTCAGCAATGCAGGTGCAGTAATTTTATTCGTTTTGTATAATGAACACATGATAACTATTTTTACAGACGGGAGCTCTCGTGGTAATCCAGGACCTGGGGGTTGGGGTGCAATTATTTTATCGGATGACACGGCTACTGAAATAGGTGGAAGAGAAAACGAAACCACAAACAACCGTATGGAAATGACCGCTGTTATCTCTGCACTCAACTCAGTTTCTAACAATGAAGAAATTATTTTGTATACAGATTCGGCGTATGTTTTAAATGGAGCAACAAGATGGGTGAAAGGATGGGAAAGAAATAATTGGAAGACATCTACAAAAGATGATGTTTTAAACAAAGACTTGTGGCAAGAAATGGTGGATGCAACTACACACAAAAATATAAAATGGGAACTCATAAAAGGTCACAGTGGTAATCATGGAAATGAAAGGTGTGATGTGATCGCGACGTCGTTTGCGGACAACCATCCAGCAACTTTATACAACGGTTCTCGTTCCAGATACGGTATAGATCTTTCTGTAACTCAACTAAAGTCAGATAAAAAATCTAAATCAAAAAGCAAAGCATATTCGTATGTAAGTTTGGTGGATGGAAAAATAATGATTCATAAAACTTGGGATGAGTGCAAAGCTCGGGTAAATGGGGTTAACGCAAAATATAAAAAATCTATATCACCAGAAAATGAACAAGAAATAATAAAAGAATTTGAATCATGAATCTCGTCGAACCCATAACTTTTTTCATCATCTACGGAATCTGTGAAAGAATGAGTAGAAAGAAATTTTGCACCAGCAAAATATTCTGTTGATGAAAAAAGTTGTGGGTGAGTAAGAGATTCCAAATTTATTTTATGATTGTCTCATTTATTTCAGGATTTATTGGTGGCATAGCATTAGGATCATTTATTCCGATTTCAGTCGGATTTTTTCTTGCCATTATTTTTGTAACTTTAATATTTTTTATTTATAAATATTTTGCTCTGGAGGAACATCGTAGTTTCGTTGTGATCTGTTTTGTTCTGATGCTGGGACTTTCGGTCGGAGTTGGGAGGATGTATGTTTCGGATTTGTATGCTGAGTCTAGTTTAAGTCGTTTTGAAGGGCAGAGAATTGTTGGGATTGGAGTTATTGTGGGAGAGCCAGATGTTCGTGAAAGCAATGTGAAACTTACGATCAGGCTATCGAGTGTATTGGAGGGAACAACTAGTGTGCCTGTGAGTGAAAAGATATTGATAACCACTCCTATCTACCCAGAGTTTAAATATGGCGATAAGGTAGAGGTGAGCGTTATTCTCTTAAAACCAAAAAATGTTGAAGGTGATGACGGCAGAGTTTTTGATTACGAAGATTTTTTGCGAGTGAGGGGTATTTGGTATACCGGAAGTTTTGCTAAGGTTAAACTCGTCTCTTCTGGTCACGGTAGTGTATTGAAAAATGTGTTATTCAAAACCAAAGCATCATTTACCAACTCTATAAACAATGCGTTGCCTCAGCCGGAATCTAGTTTGCTCTCCGGTCTTTTGTTGGGTAGCAAGCAGAGTTTGGGGAAGGGGTTGTTAGAAGAGTTTCAGAGAACAGGCACATCGCACATAGTTGTTCTGTCTGGATATAACATAGCAATAGTTGCAAAAAGCGTGATGTCTTTTTTGAAATTTTTACCAAATAGTTTTTCATTTGGTTTAGGGGTAGTAAGTGTGATTTTGTTCACAATACTTTCTGGTGGTGGAGCGTCTGCTGTTCGTGCATCTATCATGGTTCTCGTTGCTCTCTTTGCAAAACATTTTAACAGAGATTATAAAGCAAACAGAGTTTTAGGTTTTACTGTTATTTTGATGCTCGCGCCAAATCCACTTCTTTTAGTTTTTGATCCATCTTTCCAACTTTCTGTTTTGGCGACAATCGGAATTATATTTGTCACTCCAATATTGGAACCATATTTTGTTTGGGTCACAGAAAAATTTGGATTACGTGAAATAGTAGCTTCGACAGTTTCTACTCAACTTACAGTGCTACCTTTTTTAACTTATAGCTCTGGAATTTTTTCTATAGTTTCTCTTCCAATAAATATTTTGATTTTAAGTACAATCCCACTAACTATGTTTCTTGGATTTATTACAGGCATGGTCAGTTTGGTTTCACTTTATATTTCTTTTATTCCAGCTTTTTTCACTTATATTTTTTTATGGTACCAACTTACAATTGTACATCTCGGATCGAGTGTCCCTTTTGGTGCAGTTACGCTTCCAGCTTTTTCACCACTCGTTTTAGTTTTTGTTTATTTAGTTGTTTTTTTATTTCTTTACCGTATTAAAAAAAATAAATAAAAACGCCCAGCTTGGTTTCCCAAGCTGGGGCGTCTCTCCTTTGGTGAAGGGTGGAGTAACCCTACTTCTTGTCCGCGACAGCCTTGGCCTTGCGCTTGTCGGCCCAGTACTTCTTCATCCGGGCCGCGATGTCCCGTTTCTGCTTGGGCGACATCGGCTTGCGCTTCTTCTTGCCCGGTGCGGTCTTCGCGCGCGTGGATGTCGAGGCGGGATTGCCACCCACAATCTTGCGGATGAATCCTTCCAGCTCATCCTGCTCCTTCTTGAGCTCCTCCAGTCGGATTCGCGCACCCACCAGGGCCAACTCGTGAAGTTTTTTGATTTCCACCACTACCTCTTTTGTCATCAGCAAGGTTCATCCAAGCTGAAGTCCTTTAGTATTATATTCTATTCCTTGACAAATGTCAAGTAGTATTTTATGTAAATTATCTACCTTTTTCAAAGTTCTCCTCCACTTTGTTCCAATTTAGATTCGCGAAAAAGTCTTCAACATATTGTTTCTTGCCACTTGGTTGGTAGTCAGCAACAAAAGAATGTTCCCACATATCTAGTCCTAAAACCAAAGTGCAGTCTTGGAGTTGTCCTAAATGTTGTTCATCAACCCACGCATTCAAAAGTCGTTTTTCTTTTCTGTCCAAATAAAGCATTGCCCAACCGATACCACGAGTCATTGCGATAGCTTTGAATTGAGTAAGCCATTTGTCATATGAGCCCCAAAGGTAGGCAATAGATTTTGCTAGTTCACTTTCTGGATTTAGAGAACTTGGTCCATCAGATAGGGAGTCAAAATATACTTCATGGTTTCGCATACCGTTGTATTCAAAACCAAAACGTCTCTGAACTTCACCCAAAGCGTATGCATTCTTTTCACTATCTTGAGCCAACTCTTCAATTTTTGATATTACCAAGTTGGAGTTCTTCACATAGCCAGAATAAAGTTTTAGATGTTCCTCAATTGTTTTTGAGCTTATTCCTTTTAGTTCGCTTATATTAAATTTTTTTTCTTCAAATTGCATCATGTTTTTTGAATTAGATCTTGATAATTTGTGTGTATAATATATCACATGCAGAGGTTTTTCTCCCACGCTACGTCTTATCTACGTTGGTACGTGCTTTTGTTCCTAATTGTATTAAGTTGTGTTGTTTGGTCGGTTGTTTTGCATGAAAATCGGAACGGAACTTTGACTTTTGCTGTTTTAGATATTGGGCAAGGGGACTCTCTATTTATTGAATCTCCGACTGGTGTCCAAGTTTTGGTGGATGGAGGCCCAAATAAAACTTTAATGAAAGAGGTCGCACGAGTGTTGCCTTGGTATGATAGAAAAATAGATATGATAGTTGTGACAAACCCAGATCGAGATCATTACGAAGGGTTCATTCCTCTTTTAGATAAATATTCAGTCGGTGTTGTCCTAGAACCTGGGACTTTTAATCACAATGAAGTTTATGATCTTTTTCAAAATAAAATATCCACAAAGAAAATTCCAAAAATTATTGCTCGGCGCGGACAGATTGTGGATTTGGGTGGGGGAGCATATTTACAAATTCTTTTTCCTGATAGAGATGTATCTGGAGTCTCGTCCAATACTGGTTCTATTGTAATGAAACTAGTATATGGAGAAACTAGTGTGATGTTGCAAGGGGACTCTATCGCAAGTATAGAGAATTACCTTATTGGATTGGATGGAGACAATATAAAAAGTACAATTTTGAAAGCTGGACACCATGGCTCTAGAACTAGTAGTTCTGAGGAATATGTTTCTATGGTTTCGCCTACATGGACTGTTGTTTCATCTGGTATTAAAAACAGCTACGGACATCCTCACAAGGAAGTACTGGATATTATGCACAAGTTGCATATACCGACATATGATACTTGTAACAATGGCATGATAGTTTTCTATTCAGACGGTAAGGAATTTGTTTTGAAAAATAAAAAAATAAAAGAAGCTGTGGTTGGTTGTGAAATTTAAAAAACCGCCTTTTCAGCGGTTTTTTAAATTATTCCTGCTTTCTTTAATGTAACAAATGCTCCGTTTTTCTGAATAGTCTTTATTGCGTCAGTAGATAGGGTTAGAGTCATAGACTTTTTTAGTTCAGGAATATAGATCTTCTTTTTCTGAAGGTTTACATATCTTCTCTTTACACCAGTTGGGTTAAACTGTGTAGCACGAGTACGGTTTGAATAACCGCCACCCATTTGAGAACTCTTATTAGTGATTGCGCATACTTTTGCCATAGTGCCGAATATGTTAGCATAAGTGATACAAAATGCAAACTATTGTAATCCTGTCGGGCAGTGTCTCCTTGAGAGATATTTGAAGAAAGGGATTATAATAGTTTCTTTAAAAAACATATGGACTATATATTTCCCATTATAATCTTTGTTTTCTCAGTAATAATCCATGAGGTTTCTCATGGTTACGCAGCGTATCTCCAAGGGGACAATACAGCAAAGTTCGCTGGTCGTCTGACGCTAAATCCAATTTCTCATATAGATATTATGGGTTCCATAGTTATACCTGGTATTTTGCTTCTGGCTCCTTCTCCCATGGTTGTTGGTTGGGCAAAGCCAGTTCCTTTCAACCCATATAACCTGCGTAATCAAAAATGGGGAGAAGCTTTGGTGGCTATAGCTGGACCTCTTTCAAACATATGTATAGCTTTAGTTTTTGGAATAATGATAAGGTTCGGTTTCTTTGTGTCTCTTTTGGATCTTTTCTCATATATAGTTCTAATAAACCTTGTTCTAGCTACTTTCAATCTTGTTCCGATCCCGCCTCTGGATGGTTCCAAAATACTTTTTTCCATATTCCCAAATAGTCTAAATCAAACAAGGCAGTTTCTAGAGAGAAGTGGTTTTTTCATACTACTTCTTTTTGTTTTCTACTTTTGGCAGTATGTTACACCTCTTGTTTACTTAGAGTTTAGTTGGATAACAGGAATATTTTAGTTAATCAACCTATTTACATTTTTTTTAATAGGTATAATATCTTATACAGATAACACGGAGATGTCTCGATAAGAGGTTAACCTCTTGAAAGAGAAGGGGATTTCTCCTTTGTGTGGTCGGTGTTAAACCGACTAGCCATGCCGTCAGGCAACAGCTGGTTCTATAAGTCCCTACGGGCATGAACCTCAACCGCCCAAATCAGGCAAGGTAAAGACGCGAGCATAGTCATGAGCTATGCTCCGTTTTCTTATAGAAAAATTACTACTTGTGTTTTTTATGAAGATATATTAGAGTAGACCCTGCGATGTCAACAATAAATCAATTAATAAGACGAAAGAGAAAGAGTATCAAAACAAAGCCAAAGGCTGTGGCTCTTACTCGTGGTTTCAACACTATTACAAATAGACCTGTACTTTACCCAGCTCCTTTTAAAAGAGGTGTTTGTACAAAGGTAACAACAAAAACTCCAAAGAAGCCTAACTCTGCTATCCGAAAGATTGCCCGTGTTCGTCTTACAAACGGCCTAGAAGTAACAGCGTATATTCCAGGAATGGGACATAACCTACAAGAGCACTCAGTGGTTCTTCTAAGAGGAGGTAAGGTGAAGGACGTTGGTGTTAGATACACTATAGTTCGAGGTATGCTAGATGCTACTGGAGTAGAAAAGAGAATGAAGGGTCGTTCTAGATATGGAGCAAAACGTCCAAAAGCTAAATAATAATATTTAAATAAAATGCGAAGAAAAGTAACTAACAGAAACATAGTAGGTCCAGATCATGTATTCAACTCAGAAAAAGTTGGTAAGTTTATCAACTATGTAATGCTACGTGGTCAGAAGGAAACAGCTAGAGGTATAGTTTACGATGCTCTAAGTCAAATAAAAGATAAGGCAAAAGTAGAAGATCCAATGGAAGTTTTTGATACAGCATTGAAAAACACAGGTCCAGTAACAGAAGTTAGATCACGAAGAGTTGGAGGTGCAAACTACCAGATTCCTCGAGAAGTTCGACCAGAGAGAAGATCTTTCCTAGCTATGAAGTGGATCATCGAATCAGCACGAGCAGGCAAGGGAGCTCCTATGGCAAGTAGACTAGCAGACGAAATAATCCTAGCTGCAAAAAACGAAGGTAAAGCAGTAAAGAAGAGAGAAGATACTCATAAGATGGCGGAAGCCAACAAAGCATTTGCACACTTTGCATGGTAATAAAAAAGAGTCCCAAACGGGACTCTTTTTTATTACCATGCAATTTTTTTGGTTGATTTGATATAATTTATATATGCACGAAACATTTTGGGACTTACTTAAAGATCCGGCACACTGGGAGTTTGAACTATTTCTTATATTTATTTTTGACGTTATTGTGGGTCTGGTTGTTTGGCCATTTTTACAAAAGGCATTAAGTCATCACAAGTCGGACCATGAACGACTCGAGGATCTAGAAAGGGAGGTTAGGCAGATGAAGGAAATAAAATAAGACACATGATAAAATATACTCATTAAAATTAACTAAAACCCAATGAGTATAGAGGGACCAAATGGACATGAGGCGGAGGAAAGAATAAAGATAGAAGTTGATATTATTGATAAGAGACTAGCCGCAATATTTGATATTGCAGGACAATTAAAAAATACTAAGTTTGACGACGCAACACAGGATTTGTTTGAGGAGTATGACAGTCTGTCTGAAAATTCTAAACGTAAAGAGATTGGTTATGATGAAGTATTGAAAAAAATGGAAATAGTACTTCAAAGACTCAGAGAAGTGGCTGTAGAGAATAGTTTGGAAGCTGATCTCACCGACCAAGGACTGGATTCGCACTGGAAAATGATGGAGGTAGAAGGCCAAGAACTAATAGAAAAAATTGATTCAGGAGAAAGAAGTGGGAAGTCGAGAGTGGGGGCTGTCGTAGATGCCTTAACTGAAGATAAAACTAAGCATTAGAAATTAAACTTATATCTGATTTAAAAAAAGGTTATTATATATAATAAGCTTAATATATGGAAAAAATTTCAGAAAGAAAACAGGTTCCAGAGAGTGATCCTGTGTATCAAGAGGTGATAAAAAAAAGGAAAAAATATAGTGTAGGTAGTGACGTGGCTTTTTTTAAAGAAG
>JBEBJP010000003.1:0-40229 GCA_040079825.1 Parcubacteria group bacterium | reverse complement strand
TCTGCAATATTTTCTACCTTTTTAATTTTTTCAGTTGTAGGGTTGGCTACTTTTATTTTAAATATAATTAGAGACAGAGAATTTGGGGCTTTGGTTAATCATTCTTTTAGAAAAAATCTTAAAGCAAACATTTTAGTTTCTCTTCTAAATAGTGTTGGTGTTGTTCTAACAAATCAAGCTCTGAACTACTCTTTGGTTGCTTATGCCTCAAGTATTAAGAGACTTCAAGTTTTGTGGACAATTATTTTGTCTGGAAAAATTCTTGAAGAAAAGCAGATTAGGCGTAGGCTCTTATCCGCTATAATTATGTTTATGGGGATACTACTATCTATTATTTGGAAATAATCAACTCTGTGCCGGAGGAGAGACTTGAACTCTCATCCCTTGCGAGACACGATTTTGAGTCGTGCGCGTATACCAATTCCGCCACTCCGGCAATAGATAAAAGCATACCTTATACAGCGGAAAAATCAAACAGTCGTTTAGTCCTCAATTAGTTTTATATCTGCTCCGATAGCATTTAGTCTTTTGTCTATTTCTTCGTAACCTCTTTTAATAGAGTAAACATTTCTCAGTATGGACGTGCCTTTTGCTCCTAGCATGGAAACTAAAACAATAGTTGCGGGTCTAAGCGCGGGTGGGCAAACCACTTGGTTACTTTTCAGTTCAGTAGGACCTTGAACTAGAACTCGGTGCTGGTCGGCCAACACAATATTTGCCCCAAGTCTGTTTAGTTCAGTAAAATATATTGCTCGGTTTTCCCACATCCAGTCATGTATCAGAGTAGTTCCTTTTGCTAGAGTTGCTATGGGCACAAAGAAAGGTAAGTTGTCAGAATTTATTCCAGGATATGCAGAAGCATGTATTTTGTCGTAAAGAGCTTTTAGTTTAGAGGGGTATATAGTGATGTCGCACAATTTAGTTTTACCATTTTTAGATAAATACAATTTCGATTTTGAATATTTCAAGCCCATTTTCTCTAATTTCAAAAGTTCTAGAGAAAGGAAATCTATCGGGCATCGTTTTATCTCTAGTTTAGAGTTTGTAACTATAGCCACGGATATGAACATCATGGACTCTGTCGGATCTTCACTATTATGGTATTCAATCGGCTCATTGATTTCTTTTACTCCATGAACAATTAGAGTGCTTGTTCCTATTCCTTCTATTTTTACTCCACATTTTTCTAAAAAGAAACAAACATCTTGTACTTGGTAATTGGGTGGGGTAAACCGAAGAGTAGTTACTCCAGGTATTAGAGCGGAAGCGATAAGTAAATTTTCTGTTGCTGTATCTGAAGCTTCATACAAAACAATATCGTTTGGTTTTAGTTTATTTCGACTAATCTCGTAGTCATTTTCCTTGGTTACTATTTTTACACCGAGTGATTCTAATCCATATCTATGAGCAGCAATTGTTCTTTGTCCCATTTTGCAACCACCCGCATGAGGTATTTTAAAAGATTTTTCAGAATGTATAAGAGCACCAATCATCATAAGGATAGAACGTATTCTTCCCGCAGAGTCTTTGTTGATTTTATTTAGACTAAATTTTTTAGGAGGAATTATTTTAACAGAATTTTTACCTATCCATTCTACTTTTACACCAATACTTTCATATATTTCAATTATTCTGGAGATTTCTTCTATCCGAGGAATACCATGAAGAGTAGTTTCGCTTTTGTTTAGAAGAGATGCGCAGAAGAGTCCAAGAGCACCATTTTTTGATGCGTTTGTCTCTATAGATCCAGACAGTTTTCTACCACCATTTATCTCAAAATCATCCGTTTCTCGTTTTTTCTTGAGCCCATTTTTCATTGATGGGATTATATCATAACCACTATTTGTTGATAGTTTACATATTGTGATAAAATATCTGCATGTCACAATTTTACAATGATTCCGTATTCTGGATAGACGTAGATAAAATAGTACCTAATCCCTTCCAGCCGAGGCGTGAATTTGATGAAAGTCAGTTGCAAAGCCTTTCTGACTCTATTAGGCAGTATGGCGTCCTACAAGCTCTTGTAGTGACTAGAAAAGAGGTACCAAAAGAGGACGGGGGTCTAGCGGTTGAATACGAGCTTATTGCTGGTGAGCGACGTTTGCGCGCTTCGAAACTTGCGGGTTTGTCCCAAGTTCCAGCGTTGATAAAAGTTGGCGATGAAGAAAACGATTTGATGAAACTTGAGCTCGCTATTATAGAAAACATCCAGCGTGAGGATTTGAATCCAGTTGATCGAGCAAGAGCTTTTCAGAGACTCATAGATGAGTTTGGTTTTAAACATATTGAAATAGCTAAAAAAGTTGGTAAAAGTCGAGAATACGTTTCTAACTCAGTTAGACTTCTCGCTCTTCCAAATGAAATACTGGAGGCTCTTTCAATGGGTAAAATATCTGAAGGTCACGCTAGACCACTGATGATGATAGGTGATAGACCAGAGGAGCAGTTAACTTTGTTCAAGGAGATAATGTTCAAAAAGCTGACTGTGCGCGAGGCAGAAGCTATTGGTCGTCGCATAGCTTACGACAAAATCCGCAAGAAGGGAGCGACATTGGATCCTGAAACACAGGAAATGGAAGAGAGACTTACTGAAACCTTGGGCACCAGAGTTTCTATTGAAAAAAGAGACAACGGAGGTAAAATCTTGATAGATTTTTTCTCACCAGACGACTTGCGTTCAATTCTGGAATTACTAAAGAAAAACAAAGCTACTTCTCCAACTGAACTTTTAGATAAACACATAGAAGCAAATCCAGTTCCACCAAAGAACGAAAATATTCCTAACTATGTTTTAGATTCGACAGCTTCTGAAATAACTGTAGAAGATTTAAAGAATTTAGACGATAGAACTCCTATGGAAAAGAAAGAAGATGAAAATTCAGAAGAAGGAATCTACTCAATCAAAAACTTTTCTATCTAAGTTTTATATTCTTAAAAATTATTTATTTTTCTCCAAGGCGTGATTTATCCTACGTCTAGCTAGTGTAGTTTTACAGAACTCGATCCATTTATAGTTTGGTTTAGCATTTTTTTTGGTTTCTATCTCAACTCGATCGCCATTTTTAAGTTTGGTATGAATCGATAAAAATTTACCATTTATTTTGGCACCAGACATGTGATCTCCTATATCCGAGTGTATTGCATAGGCAAAATCTATAACCGAAGAATCTTTGGGTAAGTCCATAACGTCACCCTTTGGTGTAAAAACGAATATTCTTTCCTCGAAAAAGTCTGACTTTATACCTTCTACAAAATCTTCATTAGCTTCTTTTTGGTATTCAATAAGTTCCTTAACCCAGTTTAGTTTCTTGCCTTCCTTGTAGGAAAAATGAGAGGCGATACCATACTCGGCTTCAAGGTGCATTTCTTCAGTTCGAATCTGGACCTCGACAATACCACCATCTCCCGTAAAGATAGTTGTGTGTATTGATCTGTAACCGTTTAACTTTGGAGAGGCGATATAGTCCTTTATTCTTTCTGGTAGGGGTCTCCACATTCCGTGAACAACGCCCAGTACTCTGTAGCAGTCTGCAACTTCTTTGACTGTGATTCGCAATGCTGAAATATCGTATATCGTTTCTACATCACCTTTATATTTTTGTATTTTTTTATACAGAGAAAACAAACTTTTTACTCTATAGTCCATTCGGAAATCAGTAATACCGTTTCTAGCTAATTCCTTTTTTAAAGATTTTTGGAATTTATCCAAGTGTTCTTCAACTTCCTCTTTTTTCTTTTTTAAAACCTTTTTTATTCTTTGGAAATCTTCTGGATATACATAAGCAAAACTAGAGTCTTCCAAGTTTCTTTGTAGTTTTTTTATACCCAATCTATAAGCGATAGGAGCGTATATTTCTAAAGTTTCTTTAGCGATTCTAAGTTGTTTATCTTTTGAAACGTATTGTAGGGTTTGGATATTATGAAGTCTGTCGCAGAGTTTTATGATCAGTGTACGAATATCTTTTGACATGGCAACAAAAAGCTTTCTTAGGCTCTCGTTGTATCTGCTTGTTCCTTGAAATCTTATTTTTCCAAGTTTAGTTACACCTTCGACTAGAAAAAGTATTTCCGGTCCAAAATCTTTTTTAATATCTTCACTAGTTATTTTAGTATCTTCTATTGCATCATGAAGGAAACCAGCCGCAATAGTGGTTGAATCCATACCCAGCTCAGCAATATTTTTTGCGGTCGCAAATAGGTGGTTGAAATAGGATTCACCACTTTTTCTCACGTGACCAGTATGAGCTTTTTGTGCAAAGTTATATGCTTTTTGTATTAAAGCTGTATCTTCTGCAGTCGGGTTTTTTAGCAGAGAAAATATCTCCCTTATATCGTTCATATTTAAATATTACCACTAAAGCAAATCTCGTCGAGTATGGAGCTAACCCTTCTTTTTCTTAGTGAATCCACGCTTTTTCTTTTCCTGCGCCAAGATTTCTAGCGCACGAGGTAGTTCTATAGAATACACATCGTCTTCTTTTAGGGATCGAAAATCTTTTTGATGAACTATGTATGGACCAAAACGTCCGATACTTGCAGATATTTTTTCACCAGTATCTGGATGAGTTCCAAGAACTCTAGGGAGAGAAAGATATTTTAGAGCGTCTTTCAGACTTACAGCAGTTAGATCTTTATCTTTTGGAATACTCGCCATACGAGGTTTAACTGCTTTTTTGGAACCCTTGCCTTTAACTCGAACACCAAGTTGAACATATGGTCCATATTTACCAACCATAACAAAAATAGGAAGGTTTGTTTCAGGATCTATACCGATAGGTTCGTCTTTTTTTATTTCAACACCTTCCATTGTCAGTGCACCTTCACAGTCTGGATATCGTGAGCATGAAAGGAATTTACCACTACGAGAAAGTTTTATAATCATGGAGTCACCACAAACAGGACATTTGAACTTTGGATCTGCATCGCCCATGTTTGTAACTTTAGCCATCTTGTCTTTACTCTTAACTTCTGCCAAAAAAGGTTTGTAAAAAGTTCTCAAAGTTTTTTCGTATTCCTCTTTACCATCTGCTATCAAGTCTAGCTTGTCTTCCATCTCAGCTGTAAAGCTGTCACTTATATATTGCGCAAAGTTATCTTCTAGAAAACTTGAAACCACATCGCCAGTATCTGTCGGAACAAGGGCTTTGTTTATTTTCTCTACATAACCACGATCTTCTATAGTTTTTATTATAGAAGCATAAGTAGAAGGTCTTCCGATACCTCTTTTTTCAAGTTCTTTGATAAGTCCAGCCTCAGAGTATCTTCCAGGCGGTTCTGTTTCTTTTTGTTCAACTTTAACTTCTTTAAAATCTAAAGATTCACCAATTTTAACTTTGGGTAGTTCAACGTCTTCACCTCGTGAAGCAGGATCGCCAACCAACCATCCTGGGAATTTTATTTGTGAACCAGTGATTGAAAAATCAGGTAGCTTTCCGTTTTTTATATTTGCAGTTACTTTTGTTCTAATAGTCTGGGCATCTTTCATTTGTGAACTAACAGCTCGTCTCCAGATAAGTTGGTATAACTTTTTTTGTTCATCATTAAATCCAGCATTTTCATTATCGAAATGTGTTGGGCGTATAGCTTCGTGTGCTTCTTGTGCGTTTTTACTTTTTGCAGAATATGTACGTATTTGTAAATAATCTTTACCGAACTTTTTCTCAACAACATCTGCTATTTGTGCTATAGCAACCTTGCTTAGGTTTGTGGAGTCAGTTCTCATGTATGTGATAAGTCCGGCTTCGTACAACTTTTGAGCTATACCCATAGTTCTACTCGGAGAAAAACCTAGTCTACTAGATGCGGACTGTTGTAGTGTAGAAGTAATAAACGGTGCACGTGGAGATTTCTTTACTTCTGTTTCTTTTACATCTTTTATGTACCAAGCATTTTCTGTACCAGCTTTTTGTGCTAGTGAAACTATATTGTCTACTTCTTTTTTCTTAGTTGGCTCTTCTTCACATATAACAGTGAAGTTGTTGGACGATGCAGATACATCAGCAGAGATTATCCAGAAAGAATGAGACTTGAAAGCTCGGATTTCTCTTTCTCTTTCCATGACTATTCGTAGAGCAGGGGACTGAACACGGCCTGCAGACAGTCCGTATCTTACTTTTTTCCAAATAACTCCTGACAAGTCGTATCCCACAAGTCGGTCTAGTACACGACGAGCTTCTTGAGCCTGTTTCAGGTTATCGTCTATTTTACGTGGATGTTTTATTGCTTCTGTAACAGCGTCTTTTGTGATCTCGTGAAAGACAACTCTTTTTGGGTGTTTCAATCCTGTTGCTTCTGCTATGTGCCAAGCTATAGCTTCACCTTCTCGGTCGGGGTCGGTTGCAAGTAGTATCTCGCTCGATTTTTTTGCGAGTCTAGATATTTCTTCAACAACTTTTTCTTTGCCTTTTGATATTTCGTAATGAGGAATAAAACCACCTTCGATATCGATAGCTTTTTTGTTTGATTTTGGTAAATCTCGAATGTGTCCAACAGAAGCAACAACTTCGTATTCACCATCCAAATATTTTGAAATAGTTTTTGCTTTTGCTGGAGACTCTACGATTAAAAGTTTCATATGTTTTCTTTAGTATTACCGTAAAAATAATTTTTGTCCAATTTTATTATATAAGCTTGAAGTTTAAACCTCGACGAACCCACAACTTTTTTCTGTATCTACGGAACCCGTGAAGAGGTGAGTAGAAAGAAATTTTGCACCAGCAAAATATTCTGTTACAGAAAAAAGTTGTGGGTGAGTAAGAGGTTTTGGTTTCAAGTGTCACACCTTCAACTTTTTACTTTAGATGTATCTCTCCCATGCTCTCTTCTATCAAATCTTTTATTTCCATAGTAGCTAGGACTGTCTGTGTTGCGTATACAGGTTTTCCAAGTCTTCGTATTATTTCATCGCGGGACATCGGTTCCGATAGTAGTTTAATAACTTCATGTTCGTCACTCGAACATTCTGAGTAGTCTCTTTTTTCAAAAAGATTTTCATGTGGTGTTAGTCCTAGAGCAGAAACAATATCACTAGATTGAGTTATAGGCGTTGCCCCGAGACGGAGAAGCATGTGCGGACCTTCTGATGTTTTGGAAAAAATTGAGTTCGGAACAGTAAAAACATCTCTGTTGTATTCTGTAGCGTATTTTGAGGTTATGAGTGTTCCAGACTTTAGTTCCGCTTCTATTATAAGAGTCGCGTGACACATTCCAGCGATTATCCTGTTTCTTTGTGGAAAACTATATAAGTGTGGACGAAAATCATCTGGAAATTCTGAAATCAAGGCTCCGCCGTTCTCGACTATTTCTTTAGCAAGGTTTCTGTTTGTTGTTGGATAGAGAACTCTTTCATCCAAGCCAGACCCAGGAACTCCAACTCCACCTAAACCAGCTTTCAACCCGGCACGATGGGCTATGGCGTCCATACCAAGAGCCAACCCTGAAACTATGGTTATAGAATGACCTCGCAATCCTTCTATAAGACGTTCGCATACATTTTTCCCGTATTCACTGTATTTTCTTGAACCAACAACAGCTAGATATTTTTCCGTTTTCGGTAGGTTGCCAACAATTCGAAGTGATTTAGGTGGATCGGTAATTTCTTTTAGGAGAGGAGGGAAGTCCTTTTTGGGTAAGTCGCGAATTTGCATATATATATTGTATCAAATAAGAAACTTCACAAATACGATATGTACGGATCATATTTGGGACCTAGGGTTTTCAGTCCACAACATTTTTGTTATGCTATCTATATATGTTAGATATTAAATTCATAAGAGAGAACAAAGACCTCATAGCTTTGGGAGCAAAGAAGAAGCATATTGATTTTGACGTAGAATCCCTGATAACCGTAGATGACAAAAGAAAGACACTTATTTCTTCTATTGAAAAGAAACGCGCAGAGCAAAACGAAGTTTCAGAAAAGATGGTAAACACTTCAGACCCTGCTTTAAAATCACAAATGATTTCAGAAATGAAACTTTTGAAGGAGGAACTTCAAAAAGAGGAAGAGGAACTTAAAACAGTTATGCACGATTGGCAGGTTCTAATGATTAGTGTGCCAAACATTCCTGACATGTCTGTTCCAGATGGGGCAGATGACAAAGACAACAAAGAAGTAAAAACTTGGGGAGAGATTCCAAAATTTGATTTTACTCCAAAGGATCATATAGATCTTATGAAAGATTTGGACATGCTAGATCTAGAACGAGGAACAAAGGTTGCTGGCTTCAGAGGTTATTTCTTGAAAGGTGATGGAGTTAGACTTCAGTTTGCAATGTGGCAGTTCGTTCAGGATTTCTTTCATAAGAAGGGTGGATATGTTCCGATGCTAGTTCCATCACTTTTGAAAAGAGAACTTCTAATGGGTACAGGGTATCTTCCTCAAGGTGAAGAAGATTTATACAAAACTCAGGATGGAGAGTATCTTTCTGGTACAGCCGAGGTTGCAACTATGGGATATTATATGGATGAAGTTTTGGATAAAAAAGATCTTCCAGTAAAAATATTATCTTTTTCTCCGGCATTTAGACGTGAAGCTGGAAGTCATGGAAAAGATACTCGTGGAATACTACGTGTACACGAATTTTATAAATTTGAACAAGTTGTGTTGTGTGAAGCTTCACATGCAGAGTCAGTAAAGTTTCATGAGGAATTAACTGCTAATGCAGAAGAATTGATGCAAGCTTTTGGTTTGCCATATCATATAGTAGTGAACTGTGGAGGGGACTTGGGTCTAGGTCAGGTAAAAAAATACGACATAGAAGCTTGGCTTCCTTCAGAAAATACATACAGAGAAACTCACTCAGCTTCTTATTTTCACGATTTTCAGACTCGTAGACTAAATATTCGCTATCGAGACGACGACGGAAAAATGAAATTTGTTCACTCTTTAAACAACACTGCACTTTCAGGTAGACCACTTATTATGATTATCGAAAACAACCAGCAAAGTGACGGCTCAATAAAAATCCCTGAAGTTTTACAGCCATACATGAACGGTCAAACTGTAATCTCAAAGAAAAATCTATAAAATTATAAAATAATTTTATGGTTTCAAATCTACCTCAACGTGAGGAATACCTAAGAAAAAAAAGAAAGAAAAAACTTATTCGCTATGGGTTGATTATTTTTCTATTGTTTTCTCATATTGCTCTTTCTTCCTATATTGCACACACAAAAGAGTTTCGTATTTCAAAAGTAGTTTTATCTGGAGGAGTTTTGGTTACCCAAAATGACATCGAGTTGGAAACAACAAAACATCTAGGAGGGAAGTACATCTGGTTATTTCCAAAGAACAACGCTTTTCTATACAAGAAAAAAGATTTAAGAGAATATTTGAAAAATACATTCAAGCGGATAGATACTATAGATATAAAACTAGAAGGATTTCAAACTCTTCTTATAAAAATAACAGAAAGGAAACCCTATGCTATTTGGTGTGATAAGAAATACTCAGCAACAGACATAGATACAGACGGAGTATCACAAAAAATAGAGAACTGTTATTTCATGGATCAGAACAGTGCGATTTTTGCACCAGCTCCACATTTTTCTGGGGATGCATATTTCAAATACTATGGGGCGGTAGCTACGACATCACCTATTGGTAGCTACTTTATGTCATCTAGTACAGAGTTCATGAACGTGTCTAACTTTATAGAAAATATGAAAAAAATAGGCGTGAGACCACAATACCTTTTGGCAAAAGATAATGATGAGTTTGTTGTGGTCATGTCTGGCGGAGGAGAAGTATATTTTGATATGAGGGAAGATTTGGCAAAAGTAGCTTCTAATTTGGACTCATTGCTACAAACTCCTGGGTTGTCTTCGATGGACAGGAGTAATCTCGAGCTAGAGTATATAGATTTACGTTTTGGAAATAAGCTTTTTTATAAATTAAAGGAATAACCGGGCATTTGACTATCTGACCGATTTGTATTAGTATGGGGTATTAGACGGTCAGACGCAGTCCGTCGAGCGTCCCAACCCTTCGAAACAACCCATACAGGAAATCGAAGATTCTTGGGACTCGACAGACTCGATAGGCCCTCTCCCGGTCCCACTGCGTGTGGGGACCGGGTCTTTTTTATAAAAATATTCAAAAGCAAAATAGAATGAACTTCTGGAACAAACTAAAAAAACCAATAATAGTTCTAGCTCCAATGGCAGATGTTACGGATCCAGCTTTTCGTCGTGTCATTGCAAAATATGGCAAGCCAGATGTGACTTGGACAGAGTTTGTATCTGCTGACGGTTTGTTTTTGGGAGGTTACGAACATTTGATAAAAGATTTGGCATTTACAGAAGAAGAGAGGCCTATAGTCGCACAGTTTTTTACAAGCAAACCAGAGATGATGGAGAAAGCAGCAGAACTTGCAGTAAAGCTTGGTTTCGATGGAATAGATATAAACATGGGATGTCCTGATAAAAGTATTGAAAAGCAAGGTGCCGGTGCAGGACACATGAAGAATCCAAAACTAGCACAAGAAGTTATTTTGGCTGCAAAACGTGGAGTAGAGAATGCTAACTCTAAAATTCCTGTTTCGGTAAAAACTCGAATTGGTTATAACAAAAATGAACTTGAAACTTGGTTGCCTGTGATTTTGGAAACAAATCCGGCGGTTGTGACTGTGCATGCTCGTACTAGAAAAGAAATGTCGCTTGTTCCAGCACGATGGGAGCATGTTAAACGTGCAGTTGAAATAAGAAATGACTTTGTGGATTCTTCTGGTAAAAAAAGTGAAACACTTATTTTTGGTAATGGAGATGTAGTTGATTTGAAAGACGCAGAGGAAAAAGCAAAAGAAACCGGTGCTGACGGAGTAATGCTTGGAAGAGCTATTTTTGGAAACCCTTGGTTATTTAATAAAAATATTTCTCGTGATGAAGTGAGTGTCGAACAAAGACTGAAAGTAATGGTGGAGCACACAAAACTTTTTGAGGAACTCTTGTCACATAAAAGTTTTGCAATAATGAAAAAGCACTACAAGGCCTATGTTAACGGTTGGGATGGAGCAAAGGAGCTAAGAATGAAACTTATGGATACAAAAAACGCTGGAGAAGTTGAAAGTGTTGTGGGGGAGTATATAAAAGGTCTAAAATAAACGTTTTTTTTGTGATTTTGAAAATACCACAAAATCGCTTGACTTATTTTACATAATATGCTAGTATTAAATTTGGATCAGTTTGCCAGAACTGTGATTCCCGTTGATCTGGTTAACCAGTTCAACAAATGGCGACTGCTCTGGTTCGAAGCGCGGACAACCCGATCCTGGGTCTACGCGCCACAGGCAGATCATTCACACAGTAGAGACGAGGTGTCAGGCTCATCTACCCGCCCGATTATTATCGCTGAAAAAGTGAGAAAATCGGAGGGCTAGGCAAACGTCCCGCAGTGCCATTGGCGCTGCGGGACTATCCATTCACCCATGAGATTCTCATGCGGTGTTTTTTGTTTTCCAAAATGACCTGCTATACTGTTAGATATGTCAGAAGCACTATATCGTAAATACCGTCCGTCAAAATTTGCAGAAGTTATCGGTCAGGATCACGTAGTTAAAGTTTTAGAAGCGGAGGCAAAGTCAGGAGAGACTTCCCATGCTTATCTTTTTGCTGGAACACGAGGAACAGGAAAAACTTCTGTCGCTAGGATTTTTGCATCTGCTATAGGTACAAGTAAAAATGATATTTATGAAATCGACGCAGCTTCAAACACTTCGGTTGACGACATCCGTTCACTAAACGAATCCGTCTTCACACTTCCTTTCGAATCAAAATACAAGGTCTATATTTTAGATGAAGTGCACATGCTTTCCAAATCGGCTTCGAATGCACTCCTAAAGACTCTAGAAGAGCCACCATCACATGTTGTTTTTATATTGGCTACTACAGAGACTCATAAGATTCCAGAAACAGTTTTGTCTCGCTGTGAAGTTTATACTTTTAAAAAACCATCTCAAGAAGTTCTGAAAAAAAGAGTTGTAGATGTAGCAAAGAAGGAAGGTTTTGGTTTGGAAGATACATCTGCCGAGCTCGTCGCTATTTTGGGTGATGGCTCGTTTCGTGACACTTTGGGAATTCTCCAAAAAGTTTTGAGTTATAGTAAAGAAAAGAAAGTTAGCGAAGACGAAGTTCGTTTAGTCACAGGCGCACCAGCAGTAGAGTTGGTACATGATGTTGTAACGAGTATTGCAAACAAGGATCTAGTTTTGGGATTGTCAGCTGTAAAAAAAGCAGTTAGTCAGAACGTAGATATGAACGTTTTTTTAAAACTTATTCTTCAAACAACACGCGCTGTTATGCTTGTGCGTTTTGGTTCAGCCAGCTCAGTAAAAGATGATTTGTCAGAAAAAGAATTTGACTTCATAAGTTCTCTGGCTAAAGGAAGTGCAGAATTTTCTTCTGGTATTTTAGTGGAACTTTTGACTGCATATGAGAGAACTACAGGTTCATATATTTCACAACTTCCACTCGAACTAGCTTTGGTTAATATTATAGGGGGAACTAAATAGTTTTAACTTGTTGTAGTAAGGAATTATCGGAGTCTATCTATTTGGGGATGTTCTTGTCCTGTGTCTACTCTGGCCAAGAGATCGTCTATATGTTTGTTTCTTACTTCGCGAAGGTCGATAGCTTCTTTTGTGAATCTGTGAACAAGCGATGCAGCATAGGTTCCCCCGAGGAAGTGGGGCAAGATAACATAGTCGGCACCCGCCTCGTATAACTCTAGAGCGTTTGTGATTCTGTGGGAAACTACCATAACTACAGGACCTCTACCTTCTCTTTTTACACATGAAAGCAGAACTAGATTGGTTTCCAAATCGGGAACAGTCGAAACGACTAGCTCAGCTTTAGGGACTTTTAGTTCTTCGAGAAAATCTGGGTCGTTAGCGTCACCATAAACATGAGGCACGTCTGCTCTGACAAGATTTTCTATAACCTCAGGATCGTGGTCAATAACAAGAAACTGCCTTTTTTCTTTTTTGAACAAATTTATAAAATCAAAACCGATACGACTGCTACCTATAAGTATTACCGGATAATTTACGACAGTCACATTTTCTTCCTTTGTGTGTTTTTTCTCAAATATATTTAAGTACTTTGAAAAATAAACATACAGTTTGTCTGAATATAAAATAAAATAACTAGAAATAAAAATAGTGATGATACCCACTAAAGTAACTATAGACAGTACCTTTGGTGCAACTTGGCCTAGGGATACTCCGAGAGCAACAAGGATAAGCGAGAACTCACTGATTTGGGCAGCCATCATGCCAGTTTGGAAACTAGTTTTTTTTCTGTAACCCAAAGAACCCATTACTATTAGTTGTAGAATCGGATTACCCAAAAGTACAAAGACGGAAAGAATAAGAGCGGGGATAAGTATTTCATGGAAATTGCTAACTACCATTTTTGATCCAAGCAAAATGAAAAAAGCTACAATAAAAAAGTCGCGGACTGGTGCAAGTCTCGCACCCATTTCATGACGACTAGGCAATGTAGATAGAGCAACACCCGCGATGAGAGCTCCACCTTCCAAAGAGAAACCTAATGCAGCAAAAAGTGATGCGATGCCCATACCCCAAGCATTTGCAAAGAGAAACAGTAACTCTTGTGAGCGAGTCAGATATTGGTGTAGGTGACTTATTACGTATTTTGAGAAAAGAAAAACTCCAAATCCAGCAACTATTCCGAGAGCTAGTGTTTTGACTAGTACTATGCCGTTGCCGTTTGAGCCAGTAGCAAAAGGTATGATAAAAAGAAGTACGATAGCAATAAGATCTTGGAGTAGTAGGGAGCCAATTGAGATTTTGACATAAAGTTTGTCCAAGTCACCTTTGTCAGACAAAAGTTTGAGAACAATAACTGTACTAGAAAAAGAAAGAGCTATACCTACATAAAATGAAGTTACCCAACCAAAACCCAAAAGAAAAGATACGAGCACACCTATTCCTCCAGTCAGAATAATCTGGCCAAAACTAGTAATGATAGAAACCAGACCGTATTCGCGAAGGGATTTTGGATTCAAAGTTAAACCAACACTAAAAAGCAAAAACGAAATACCAAGTTTACTGAAGAGTTCCAATGTCTCTACGTTGTGAAAAATCTGGAGAGCAAAACTTCCTACCAAGAAACCAGTTAAGATATGTCCTACAACCAGAGGTTGTCGTAGGAAACGCATTGCTAGAGATATAACAGTTGCAACACCGATAAGTAGTCCTATTTCTGTAAAAACATCTAGGTTCATGATTGCATTTATTATAACTCAATTAAATATTTATGATAAGTCTTTTTTCAAAAAATTCTGATATAATTGTGAAATGCAAAAAATAATTCCACATTTATGGTTTGATAAAGAGGCAAAAGAAGCGACTAGTTTCTATGCTTCTGTTTTTCCTAATTCAAAAGTTACAAATATAAAAACTATAACAGGTACTCCATCTGGAGATTGCGATATAGTTTCTTTTAATATTATGGGAACTTCTTTTCAAGCGATCAGTGCTGGTCCGTACTTCAAAATAAACCCTTCAGTTTCTTTCATGGTTAACTTTGATCCGACTCAAAATAAAGAAGATATAGAAAAAATAGATGAGATTTGGGCGAAACTTGCGGAAGGAGGAAAGATTCTAATGCCTTTGGCAAAATATCCGTTTAGTGAGAAATACGGTTGGGTAGAGGACCGATTTGGAGTTTCATGGCAACTAATTTTGACAAAAGCAGAAGGTGAAGAAAGACCTCTGATTATTCCTTCACTACTTTTTACTAAATCTGTCTGTGAGAAAGCAGAGGAAGCTTCCGATTTTTATATTTCAATTTTCAAAAATTCAAAAAGAGGTACTTTGGCTCGCTACCCAGCAGGTATGGAACCAAACAAAGAGGGAACAGTTATGTACACTGATTTTAGACTAGGCAGTGAGTGGTTTGTTGCTATGGACAGTTCTCTGGAACACAATTTTTCTTTCAACGAAGCGGTTTCTTTTATCGTAAAGTGCGATACTCAAGAAGAGATAGACTACTATTGGGAGAGTTTATCTGCTGTTCCTGAGTCTGAACAATGTGGTTGGCTAAAAGATAAATACGGCTTGTCATGGCAGATTGTTCCAAGCAATATGGACAAACTTTTGAACACAGGTGATCAGGAAAAAACTGCAAAAGTTACACAGGCTTTCTTGAAAATGAAGAAGTTTGATATAAAGAAACTAGAAGAAGCTTCAAACTCCTAAACCAAATCAATCCTCCTAAAAAGTGGTAAAAGTCTTAAAAAAGTGTAATATATTATGGTGTTTTGATATTGGGTGAGCTCGGGTAGGGACTCGAGCGCAAGGTCGGAGGCCGACGGGCCGAGACGGGTGAGAAGTGATGGGTATCACTTTGCAAGACCTTGAGCGTTTTGTAATCAAAATGTGAAAGGTGTACAGTTCCTGTAAGGAACGCAGAAATAAAAATATTGGGAGATCGTCTAACGGTAGGACAGAGGCCTTTGAAGCCTTTAATCGGGGTTCGATTCCCTGTCTCCCAGCCAAGTCGAGCGGCGCTCGAGTCGCGTCCATGTAATACTTCTATAAAGAAGTAAAGCAGTGGATGCAGAGCGTACGCGACTAACTATTCCGTCACCGCATACCTGCTGAGAGCAGTATTCAAGACAAAAAATCACCGATACAAATCGGTGATTTTTTGCTAGAATATTAAAGACTATTTTTTTCTGGTTCACAGTAATAAAATGGGCAGAAATTATGAAATTTATTAATGTTCAAAAAATAATAAAGTTTCCTGTTGTGCTAGTGGTTTTTACTGTACTTATTTTTGGTATATCGTGTTTTGGACTAGGAATGGATACAAATAGCCTTATAGTAAATTGTCCACTAGGTAGCCATTCAATGTCTATTTGTAAGATGAACCCAATGGAACATATTCAGGAATGGCAAAGTATGTTCACAACGCTTCCTGCAAAAGACATTTTAACACTACTTTCTTTGCTTCTCGCTTTGTTTGCATTGCTCAAATTACGGCAAGTATTTTCTGTACCAAAAATCCCTAAAGTAGATTCATATATAAATCTTTTCTATATCCGCCGGCCTCCAATTTTCAATTTTCTTCAAGAGGCATTTTCAAGTGGTATTCTGAATCCAAAAATCTTCTAGCGACTTACGATAATGCTACATCAGTTTTATCTGATGGAAGCTTTTATTAACGTAATATTATGTCGCTATGGAAGAAAACAATCAACAAACACAAAAAAATACACTGGCAATGCCCATAGCTGTAGTAATCGCTGGAGCACTCATTGCTGGCGCAGTAATCTACAGCGGGGGAAAAGCTCCGACAGCTGGTACGGCAAATCAGCCACAACAACAGGTGGCACAGCAAACAGGTGATCTTGAAAAAATGACACCGATCTCATCTTCCGATCACATTCGAGGCAATCCAAATGCACCTGTCAAAATAGTCGAATACTCCGATACCGAATGTCCATTCTGTAAAAGATTCCACACCACCATGAAAGAAGTGATGGATACCTATGGCAAAGATGGAAAAGTTGCATGGGTGTATCGACACTTTCCAATTGATCAGCTTCACTCTAAAGCACGAAAAGAGGCAGTTGCTTTTGAGTGTGCAAATGAACAAGGTGGGAATGATAAATTTTGGGAATATGCCGACCGTCTCTATGAAGTTACTCCAGCAAACAACGGACTAGATCCAGCTGAACTTCCAAATATTGCCCAGTATGTTGGCTTAGATGTAACAAAATTCAATACATGTCTTGCAAGTACGAAATACGACAAGCATATAGAAGACGAAGTGCAGAATGCTCAAGCAACCGGTGGCAATGGCACGCCATGGAGTATTGTGGTCGGTAAAAACGGAAAAAAGTATCCCTTGTCAGGAGCGCAGCCTATCTCTGCTATAAAGCAATTGATTGATCTTGCTTCAAAATAATTATGATTCTTGGTGCCTTACAAAAAGTGTTTAGGAAGCTTACATATACGGTTCTTGCGCTTTGCGTGAGTGTGTCGGTATTTGTGTTTGCTGTATGGCTTCCAAATATCAAATTGGTTATAGGGATAATTAGCTCACCAAGCGTACCTTTTGTAATCAAGATTCAATTACCATTTATTCTCTTAGGTTCTATTGGAACAAATTTCACTCTGCTATCAGCCACCTACACAATTGTGATTGCGATTCTATTTGGAATGTACATTGCAATGATAACGTATTTTCTCAGACGTCGTATCAAAGAAGTTGGACAGAGTGGAGTTGCAACTGGATTTCTAGGTATCGCAAGTGGAGTATTGGGAGTTGGATGTGCTGCCTGCGGGTCTTTTCTTCTTACCAGCCTGACACTTGTTGGTGCTGGAGGAGTATTAACGTTTCTACCTCTAGGCGGAAGTGAGTTTGGAATAATTGGGACAATACTACTTACAGTGGCGGTCTACATGACTGCTAAAAAAATAGAAGATCCTTTGGTTTGTAAAATATAAAATTAATAAATATGAAAAAGTTATTAGATAAAATCTCAGTTGAAAGTTTGCATTATGCAATCTTGGCTCAAGCAGGAATCGCGATGGCAGGAAGTCTCTTTTTTAGCGAAGTGATGAATCTGCCACCATGTGTATTGTGTTGGTATCAGCGTATTGCTATGTATCCAATAGTGATTCTTGTCGCGATCGGCATTATTCGAAATGATAGAAAAACATATATCCCTGTCCTCGCACTCGCACTTCCAGGGTTAGTAATATCTATTTACCACAATCTCCTTTACTGGAAGATAATTCCAGAGAGCATTGCACCATGCATGCTTGGAGTGTCATGTACCACTAAGTTTTTTGAATGGTTTGGTTTTATCACAATACCATTTATGGGTCTTATAGCGTTCATTATTATTAACATGCTTGCATTTGCGAGCTTAAAGAAAAATACATATGAAAAATCTTAAAATAATTATTGGAATCAGCGCTCTGATTGTAGTTGTTTTTCTTCTGGCAAAAGGAGGATATAAAAAGACAGAGAATAAGGTTGAGACAAATAACACTAGTCAGGCTTCAACACTTGAAATCAAAGCAAATGACTGGGTTTCAGGAACCAGCACTGCAAAAGTAACTCTTGTGGAATACCTCGACTTTGAATGTGAAGCTTGTGGAGCATATTATCCAATAGTTACTCAACTTAAACAGGAATACAAAGATGACATGCGATTAGTAGTTCGATATTTCCCATTACCGGGTCATAAAAATTCCAGAACGGCAGCACATGCTGTTGAAGCGGCAGGAAAACAAGGAAAGTTCTGGGAAATGTATAGCATTCTTTTCACTAAGCAGTCTGAATGGGGCGAACAGCAGATGGCAAATCAGAATCAATTTGAGAAATACGCTATTCAGGCAGGTGTGACGGATATCGAGCAATGGAAAAAAGATGTTGTAAGTGATGAAGTAAAAAAGCGAGTTGAAGATAGTTATAAAGAAGCAGTTAGTCTCAATCTCCAAGGCACGCCGTCATTCTTTCTTGATGGCAAAAGGATAGAAAATCCAAAAGGATTTGAATCATTCAAACTTCTTATTGAAAATGCAAAAAATAATTAATCATTAAATACTTATGGAAAATACAACACCAGAAAATAAAACAAATTACGTCAATTTGAAATTTAAGAAACCTAAGCCGTTGGCTATTGCAATCGGAGTCGCGATAGTTCTTATTGTCACCGCCCTATTCTTTGCCAAAGGAATCTTTGTAGTGGCAACAGTGAACGGCAGTCCGATCAGTCGATTGTCAGTAATTGCTGAACTTGAGAAGCAAGGCGGTAAACAAGCACTTGAAGCGATCATTGATAAGAAGCTTATTGAGACTGAACTGAACAAGCAAGGAATAAGTGTATCGAAAGAAGAAGTTGACGCAGAAATCGAGAAAATAAAGACTCAAGTCACAGCACAAGGTATGACTCTCGAAATGGCACTTACTCAACAAGGTATGACCGAGGAAAAACTTAGAGAGCAGATCGCGATTCAGAAAAAACTAGAAAAGTTGCTTGCTGATAAAATGATTGTGAGCGAAGCAGAGATAGAAGCATATATTAAAGACTCAAAAGCTACTCTTCCAAAAGATGTAAAAATGGAAGATTTCAGAAAGCAGATTAGTGAACAGCTTAAGGGACAGAAGTTCCAGTCTGAGGCGCAGCAATGGGTATCAGATCTGACAACAAATGCTAAAATTAAGTACTATGTCAACTACTAGAAACAGAAAAATTCTCATATCAGGTGGTGGTATGGCTGGTTGCACTCTTGCTTATTTTCTTAAGCAACAAGGTTTTATCCCGGTCGTTGTTGAAACAGCTCCTGAATTTAAAAGGGTCGGTTATCTTTTAGCATTGAATGAACAAATCGGACAGAAAGTGGCGGAAAAAATGGACGTTCTAGACGCATTAAAGAAATTTGAAGTGCAGATGACTAATAATACGATGTACGATACAGAGGGTAGAAAATTACTTCACTTTACACTTGATCCTGCAACATTAAATACCCGAGTAGGACTAATGCTCAACCGAGCAGACCTTCATTTAACTTTGTATGAAAAAGTTAAGAATGACGTTGAGTTTCGGATGGGCCTGGAAATTACTGCACTTACTGAAACTGAGAATGGTGTCTTAGTGACTTTCTCAAATGGCATAGAGGAACTCTTCGACATAGTTATTGGTGCCGATGGAATTCATTCAAAAGTGAGAAAACTTGTTTTTGGTGAAGGTTTCGAAAATTATATGGATAACGCCTATTTTGCTTTTACAACCCAAAGCATTCAAGTCTCGAATAGGCTAGGCAGAAATGAGATTAAACTTATCCGCGGTGATGGCTTCACCATCGCTTACCTTCGGCTTCAAAATGATGAAGTGAGTGCGTATGTGTTCCATCAAGAAAAAATTCTAGAGAAGATAGCTCCAGTGGATAGACGTGATTATATACTTAAAACCTACGGTCAATTTGATGCGGATTTCAAATTGATGATAGAGGGAATGAAAAAAGATGAATATATATTTCACGATGGTTTTACACAGATTGTGATGCCACAGTGGCACAAAGGTAGAGTGTGCCTTATTGGGGACGCGGCATTTTGCCCCACCCCTGCCTCTGGTGTAGGAGCTTCGATGGCTATGGCCGCAGCCTATATTGTAGCCAAAAAACTGTCAGAATCGGATTATCAGAAAGCCTTCGCTGACTACGATACTTATATGCGACCATACATCAAAAAGGCTCAATCATCTGCATCAAGGATGCTGCTTCTGGCTGCCGGTGGTAGCATAATTTCCTATAAATTTACCAATTTTCTACTCCGTCTTATCCCGGGAGGATTAGTAGGCAGGCTTCACTCCCATGCTATTAATATGCCTCTGCCCTAACACTTAACTTTATGCATAATCACTCTGAAAAAATAGAACCCAAGAAACTTATTATATTAATAATAGTTACAATTTTATTTTTCGGGTATGCCTACATGATTCGTTCCAAAGGACCAGATTCTTCCAAGGAGGACGCTACAGCAACGAGTACCTCTATTAATAACGAGTAATCGAAACTGTGACTCCATACTTACAATCTATCATTTTGGCATTCTTAAGTGGCCTAATTCCAGCATTGATCTGGTTGTTTTTCTGGCTAAGGGAAGATGAACTTCATCCAGAACCTAAGAAGATAATTCTTTTGTGTTTTTTTTCAGGGATGCTTGTTGTACCTATTGTGTTACCGATACAAAAATATGTAAATAATATTTTTGTAAGTACCACACTCCTTTTCATTCTGTGGGCTTTTATAGAGGAATTTTTGAAATTTGTAGCCGCTTATGTCACTGGATTATCGAGAAAATGTGACGATGAGCCAGTGGATAACATTATTTATCTTATCTCTGTTGCACTAGGGTTTGCAGCTTTGGAAAATACTCTATTTCTTATTGATTCTGTTTCTTCAGGACAAATTACAACTTCTCTTATCACTGGAAGTATGAGGTTTGTCGGATCAACGCTTCTTCATGTAGTATCCTCTGCCACAGTAGGTATATTTGTTGCCTTTGCTTTTTATCATTCGAGAAAATATAAAATAATATTTACTCTGCTTGGTCTAGTCTTTGCTACTGTTGTCCACACTATGTTTAATTTGTTGATTATAAACACATCAGGACCAAGCATCTTCCTTGCTTTTGGTTTTGTTTGGTTTATGGTTGTATCGGTCTTACTTTTCTTTGAAAAAGTGAAGAAAATTCAAAATCCTTTAATTAAAATAAAATGATATTATATTTATACACTATTACATTTGGTCTGTGTGTTTCTTACTTTATTCTTTTTTTCTTATTTCCATATTTTTTTAATGGTGTAAGAGGAGCAAGGCTGTCTTATAAGTCTTTGCTTTCGATTGTCATCATCTGCTTGATTAGTTTTGTGAGTTGCTATATAGCCCTTAGGATACACGATAAAGAAATAGGTAATCGAATCCTTCATATTTTTGGCGGTGGTTTTACTGCTTTCCTTGTTTGCTTCTTGGCAGCCAAGGACAGTAAGGTACAACTTAAAAAATTCCAATTTTTTATTTTCAGTTTTCTTATCGTAATCGCTCTAGGAGTGCTGAACGAAGTAGTCGAGTTTTTACTGCAATATTATTTTGACATTATTTCTGCAAAGGGTGCTATTGATACTTGGCTCGACCTGAACAGTAATATTGTAGGTATTCTTATTGCAAGTGTTTGTTTCGTCCCTTTTATCTCAATAAAAAATGATGATCAGCATGTTACCTAATTAATAACAATAATAATATGAAAAATTATGAATAATTCTGATAAAAATAATAATATTTGTGATCACTGTGAACCTGAAGCCGAGAAGTCTAAAGTTTCGACATTAAAAGTGGATTTGAAAAAACTTCTAACATGGGTTGCGGGGATTTCCGTAGTTACAGGCTTTTTTCTTAATCTCCTCGATGTTGATTCAGCAATAGTGACGGCGATCTATTATCTTGCCATTCTCTCTGGTGGCATCTACGTCATCAAAGGAGCATGGCGAGGACTATCAAAACAGAGATTTCTAAACATAGATTTTCTTGTAGTTATTGCTTCACTTGGGGCTGTATATTTAGGAGAACTTTCGGAAGCAGCGGCTGTTGTATTCTTTTTCTCACTTGCAGAAGCCTTTGAAGATTATGGTGTGAACAGATCAAGACGAGCTCTTCAGGCACTTCTCCACAAGTCTCCTCAGACAGCAACGCTTCTTCTAGGAAATATTATTCAAGTGAATGAAGTTCTTGTGGGGCAAGTCGTGCAAGTGAAACCTGGCGAGCTTATTCCACTTGATGGAAAAGTTATTAAAGGATTGTCTGCAGTAAATGAAGCAACGATTACTGGGGAATCCATCCCTAAAGATAAACGTGAAGGAGATGTTGTTTTTGCTGGAACGCTTAATGAAAATGGATATCTTGAAATCGAAGTAACTAAAGAGAGTAAAAATTCTACTTTTTCAAAAATCATTACTCTAGTTGATCAGGCACAAAAAGCTAAGGCTTCTACACAAGAATTCATTGACCGTTTCGCAAGATACTACACACCTTCGGTTGTTGTGATTGCTTTTACTATCGCTACAGTATTGCCACTTGTTACCGGCGATCCATTCTCGATCTGGCTTGAGAGGGCTATTATCCTCCTTGTTATTGCTTGTCCTTGTGCCCTTGTTATTTCTACTCCAGTTGCCATTACATCAGCAATCGGTGGAGCATCGCGTAGAGGTATACTTATCAAGGGTGGAAAGCATCTAGAAGAACTTAGAAATGTCAGAGTGATAGCTTTTGATAAGACGGGCACACTAACTCTTGGAGAACCGTACATATCAGATGTAGTTGCCTTCAACGGCTTCAGCGAAAAAGATGTTCTTGAAGATGCAGCAGGTGTTGAACAATTTTCTTCCCATCCTCTCTCAAAAAGTATTCTTGCATACGCAAAGGAAAAAGGTATCAATCCTCATACTATGGAAAACTACCAGAACATTACTGGCAAGGGAGGCAAAGCAACTTGTATGGTTTGCAATGACTTAGAACATTGTGTGGGCAACTTAAAGCTCATGGATGCTCATGGTGTTTCAACGAAAGAAATCTTAGAAAAAACAGAAGCTTTTGAACGTGAGGGTAAGACAGTTGTTCTTGTGAGTGAGGGTGACAAAATCATGGGTGCCCTCACTATTTCTGACAGGATAAAGAATGATGCAAAAACCACTATTCAAAGTTTAGAGCGAGTGGGTGTTGCATCAGTCATGCTCACTGGTGACAATCAACATACAGCTTCATATGTTGCTGAAACTCTCGGTATCAAAGAAGCGTACGGTTCTCTTCTACCTGACGACAAAGTAAAGAAAATCCAATTGTTAAAAGATAAATATGGATCAGTTGCCATGGTTGGTGACGGCGTAAATGACGCCCCTGCCCTTGCCCTTTCTAATGTTGGCATTGCCATGGGAGCAAAAGGGTCAGATGTGGCAATTGAAACAGCGGATATTGCTCTCATGAACGATAATATCTCAAACATTCCGTACGTTGTTGGACTTTCTAAAAAATCAATTAAAACTGTGAAGCAGAACGTAACCGCAGCACTTGTTTCAAAGATTGCCTTTATCGTACTCGCTGTCTTTGGTATTTCCAATCTGGGTATCGCCATTGCTGCCGATACTGGGGTGGCAATTCTAGTTATACTCAATGGACTCAGGCTCTTTAAAAGCTCTTAAAATATCTACCGTATTTGAGAGTTAGATATTGGTGTGATGGAACTTGGAGTAGCAAATAAAGTATGAGCTAAAAATATAGACAAAACAGCTAGTAAAATACAGAAAAAACCTATGAAATATATCTTACCAGCCTTTGGGGTGTATTCTTCCGTATTCATAGTATTATTTACCTAAATAATACTATTCTATATGCTACAATACAACCATGAAAGCTCTTAAGATCGACATAGTTTTTCTTATATCCCTAGTACTCCTTTTCTTAGCAGGGCTTCTTATTTTTTTCTCTGCTTCTTTAGGGTTATTGTCCAAGCAAAATTTTAATTATGGTGATATTGTGTCCAAGCAGCTTTTTCTCGGCGGAGGGTTGGGCTTACTTGCACTTATTATTACTTCCAAAATAGATTATAGGATATGGAGAAAATACGCCTTTTATCTTTTTGTAGGAAGTATTCTAGTAAATTTGTTAGTATTTGTTCCTCAACTTGGATTTACACATGGAGGCGCAACAAGATGGCTGGATTTAGGACCAATTACATTTCAACCTTCAGAATTTTTACGTTTAGCTACAGTCATGTATTTTGCAACATGGCTATCCTCAGTAAAAAATAAAGTAAATACAATAAAATATGGTTTCTTGCCATTATGTGCTGTGCTTGCTATTAGTGAAGGTATATTTCTTCTGCAACATGATACGGATTTAGTTATCGTAGCAGCTTTAATTGGAATGTTTATTGCGGCGGGAGGAAAAATTAAACATCTTCTTATTCTAGGTTTGATCTGTGGTATCGGATTAGCTGGTCTTGCGTTCACTCGGCCATATGTAATGGAAAGAGTGAATACTTTTCTCTACCCACAAAAAAATGCTTTAGGTAGTGGCTATCAAATCCAACAATCTTTAATTGCAATTGGCTCAGGTGGTTTTTTCGGAAGAGGCTTTGGACAAAGTGTCCAAAAATTTAATTACTTACCCGAACCTATGGGCGACTCGATCTTCTCTGTAGCCTCAGAAGAATTCGGATTTATTGGAGCAGTTGCATTGTTATTACTATTCCTTTTGTTCGGAATGAGGGGCTTGAAAATTTCATCTAACAGTAAAGATTCGTTCGGAACATTTTTAGGAGTGGGAATTATTTTAATTATAATTGGCCAAGCTTTTACTAACATAGGGGCAATGGTAGGAGTTTTGCCTCTTACTGGTGTACCACTTCCTTTTGTAAGCCAAGGGGGAACTTCTCTCATCTTTGTTCTTGCCTCTTGTGGAATTGTATTGAATATCTCAAAACAGCAAAAATTGAAATGAATTTAGGCCTTTTAGCTCTATACACTAGCTAAGTTATTAGGGTCTCTGAGGGGTTGAAAAAGTGACCTATTTCTGCTAGGATTACTAGTTCATGGAGAAAATAATTTCCCTGGTCGTCGGAGGTATTCTGCTCGTAACTGCACCCTTCGTTGGATCAAAAAATGACACAAATCAAGACATTTCCTCACAACAAATTGCAAACAGAGAGGTTGTGGAGTATGTAATACAGTCAGGTGATACGTTTACGAAGGTTCTAGGGTCTTTTGACGTATCCTACGATCAAGCTCTAACTATTCTCAGTTCTTCAAAAGAGGTGTTTGATTTTACTAAAATCCAAACTGGAAAGGTTCTTAGACTAATCTTCGTGAAGAAAGCACTTGCTTCTGTAGAGTACCCCTTATCGAGCGATGAAGTAATAATTGTTCAGAAAAAAGACGATACTTTTATAACAAGTAAAGAAACAATACAGTATGAAATAAAAAATGTCACAGCAAAAGGAACTATCAATGACTCGTTGTTTCTAGCTGGTCAAAATGCTGGCCTTGATGACAAAGTCATTATGGAACTTGCAGACATTTTCTCTAGTGATATTGATTTTGCTACTGATATTCGTGAGGGTGATTTGTTTTCTCTTGTATATGAAAAAAGAACTCTTGATGGAAAACCTGCAGGTGCTGGAAAAGTTTTAGCTGCGAAGTTTACTAATGATGGTACAACACATACAGCATTTCGTTACAATGATAAATTTTATACTGAAGATGGAGATTCTCTTGCTCGTCAGTTTCTAAAATCACCACTTAACTACGCTCAGATAAGTTCAGGTTACAGTTATAGTCGCAAAAATCCTGTGACAAAACAGGTTACTGCCCATCGTGCAATTGATTACGCAGCAAATACAGGAACTCCTGTCATTGCTACCGCGGATGGAAAAGTTACAACTGCTGGACCAAAAGGGGGTCTAGGTATTACTGTGGAATTAAAACATGGAGGTTATCTTACCCAATATGCCCATCTTTCAAGTATTGCTAAGGGTGTTAAAAATGGAGCAAGTGTTACTCAAGGAGATATTATAGGATATGTTGGATCAACAGGTATTTCAACAGGACCTCATCTACAATACGCTATGTTTGAAAATGGTACACCCATCAATCCTTTAACTAGTGAATTCAAGCGAGAAGGGTCATTACCTGACTCCGAAAAAGAATCTTTTATAGTTTTTGTAAATAAATTTAAAAACTTGTTGAAGTAATTTGATTGGTAATCTGGGTACTTACTTTTTTGTTTTTTATAAAAATTTTACTTTGTAGACAGCCAAGGAGTTCTCTCTTCTCTCCGTCAGTTCCATTTCTTAAGATGTATTTACAGTAATTCCGGATATCAATATCTCCAACTTCTACCTTATCTTTCGAGTTCAGTACTATCTGATTAAACCTCTTAAATCTTTGTACCTCATTTTTAATTTTCTCTTTTATCCCTATCTCATCTATGTTGATAGTTTCCATTAACTCTTCAAATTGTTTAATTAAGTCTATTTCATTTATATATCCACCCTTACAATCTCTGTTTCTCGATTTATTACATCCATAATATACATGTCGGTTTACACTACCATCTTTCTGTTTTTTGAACTTCTCGTCAGGAGTAATACCAGATCCGCAAAGTCCACAAGTCATGAGTTTAGTAAAAGCAAACTCTTTATTTTCTGTTCGTATAACTGATCTAGTTATCTGTTCTTGAACTTGATCAAATAACTCTTTAGTAATTAATGGTTCGTGTTTTCCTCTGTACCAATTTCCAGATTCTTTAGGATATTCATATGTACCATAGTAGAAGTGATTTTGTAAAATCATATATACATTACTTAGAGTAAGGTTTTTGTTTCCACTTGCTGTCTTTAAATTCAAATCAAATTTAAGCCAGTTGTATAACTTTCTTCCACTCCATTTCTCGTACGCAACCTTTTCAAACATTTTCTTAATAATAGGTGCCCTTTGTTTATCAGTATATATCACTCCTTTCTCTCCAACATTTTTACTATTTAAGTATCCTGTGGGAGCGACTGATGGCCAAAGGCCCATTTCCACTCTAGTTTTTAAACCACGCTTTACATTTATACTCTTGTTATCATTTTCAAGCTTTGCTTGTGAACAAAGAATCATTAACAAAAATTTTTCATTCGGTGAATTGTGAAAATGTTGTCCGTATGTACGTATTTCTAGTAATTGTTTCTCGTCCATCAAATCTACAAGTGATCCCAAATCTCCAGCATTTCTGCTCAATCTATCTGGAGCCCAAGTCAGTATTCCATTAAATCTTTTTCGTCTGATGTCTTCTAACAATTCTTTAAATACAGGTCTCTGACCTGAGTCTTTAGCTGAATGAGATTCACGGCGAATATCAATTATTTCTAAGTTTTCTCTTTCAGCAATAGTGAGCATTTCTTTTACTTGACTATCAATACTCAAAGCTTGCTTTTCATCTGATTCGGTAGATTTTCTGGCATACAAGCAGTATTTGATTTTAATGGTTGGTAATATTACCTCTTTACCTATTAACCCTGTCGATTGTATATGTGTTTCCATACATATATTAATGACAGAACCACCATCCCTGCATAGCTATGCAAAACTACCGATTCGTCTCATGGTCGCTGTTACTATTAGCAAAACAAGTGATCTGCGATAGGGTTGGAATAGAGGGAAAAATGGAATATAATGTTCATTAACAACTAAATAGCAAAGTGTGCCTAAACCAGTGAGAAATCACCGGCATGGCATCAAATCGTCGTAAACAGAAAACCTATCATTAGGCTCGTTTACGACGTCATATCGGGAAACCGGTATGGGCCCTCGGGCCACCTAGTGGTAGGTTTTTTGTATCTACCTCTAGATTATTAACTAACAAAAATCTAGATGGAAAATCAGCCTAAAAAGAAGTTCTATAAAAAGTGGTGGTTTTGGGGCATCGTCGTAATAGTTATATTATCAATCATTGGTTCAGATAGTAGTAATCCTCAAAAAGTTGGAGAAACAACTACAAGCAATAGCGTAGAAAAAGTCACAACATTTAAAGTTGGCGATCAGATTAAATTAGGAAATTCAATTGTTACGGTTAATAAAGTTGAATACTCGCAAGGTGGTCAATATTCAAAACCATCAGACGGCAATGAATGGATCAATTTAAATGTAACAATAGAAAATACAGGGTCATCACAACAGTACGTGACAACTTTGGGACAAATGTTTATCCGTGATTCAGAGAAAAATAGTTACCAAGTTTCAGTCACAAATAAAGCTATGGAAAATCCAGGATTCGGTCTTGATGGTTCAGTCATTGCTCAAAGTAAACGAACAGGTTGGGTGGGATTTGAAATCAAGAAAGGTGCTACTGGATTACAATTCCAATACAATGGAAGTATGTTTGGTGGTAAATCAGCTTTAGTTGATTTAGGAAGATAATCAAATCGCATCAAATCTAGGAGTATTCCGCATTGTGTTTCTTTTCTCAATGATTCCTAGTTTTTCTCTACTACTTAAGTGATTCAAATCACTGTCATCTCTTGGAGGAAATATTCCAAATGATACTGATCTATGATTATTCTCAATAACTTTAGAAAGTAATATGGAAAAAGCATCAGCTAAGTCATCATGTCTTTCTGAACCAAAACCAGTCAGTTGGTTAGTTAATTGATCAGCTCCAGTTTTAGGAAACAATACTTGACCACTTTCTATCAGAAAACTAACAGCACTCAGTCTGTCATATTTATCACCAATAGAACGAACACCAACCACATTACAGTTTTCTTTTTTGAGATGTTCTATTATCGATGCTTGGTAACCATTAGTTTCAACAAATAACTTTGGTCTATTAAGTATTGATGATATCAATTTAGCTTGTTCGATAGTCTCAAGAGATGTCAGTCGTTTGTTAATAATATTAGGCAAGATGTATATCCTCAGATTCTGTCCTCTACCTTGCACAATAGCAGGTACCATAGCAGTGTAATCCGCACTATCTTTTAGTGATATAGCTAGATCAATACCAACTGCTCTGTATGTGTGAAAGTTATCAGGTGGAAGTACATCATAGTATTGCATCCACTCTCTATGAATAACTTGATCTTCTCGCTCAACAATTTTGAGTAAGTACTCCCTCTGCCAAGCTAAAAGATTAAAGCATTTAGCCTTTTCCATTTGTATATCATCATCACTCTGAAACTTTCCAGACCAGAGTGGTACATTGCTTTCATCAACAATTGGATACTCTCTAAAGACACTTTTTGAGTTGTTACTTTCAAAGATACCTTTAAGTCGCATGAGTAAGGAGTCTTGATGCAGTGGTGTACCAATGAAAATCATTCTTGTGTCTTTGTCTCCTGCAGGTAGGACATCACTTGTCAGCCACTCAAACAGCTTATCTCTACTCTCCTGTGTTTTAACTGATTCAGAATCCTCTAAGTCATCACAAACAATGACATCCGGTCTGTGTTGGTTGTGTCGTATACCTCTAACACTTTGCTCCACAGATCCGATAGATATTCTTGCTCCATATTGTAGGAGGATTAAGGATTGAGCACCCCACTGATTATTTTCTTCTTTAAACGGACCTAGGTCACGACGTAGTTCATCGTTCTGTTCTAACTCTTTCTTAATGTTCATTAAGTGATTCTGAGCTTTGGTTTGAGTCTTTCCGAGAATCAGAGAAAACTTCTTCTGTTGTTCTCCAAGGATAGACCAGATAACATATGACATAGTCACAATGGTACTTTTGGCACTTCCTCTAAAGGCAGTAATGACAATGTTTTGTATATCCTTGTTCTCAGTCAGTTGGAATATTTCTCTTTGGAAATCAGCAGTTCTGTATTTAACATAATGTCTACCAAAATAGTAATGGAAAAACCAGTAATGGCTTTTGCGTACCATCGCTACTCTAAATGCCTTATCCTTTATCATCCTTTCAACTATCTTCTCCTCATCAGGATTTAGATTTGTCATTGTTTTGTGGTGGCATTGCCAAAAGCAGTGCTTTCTTGATCAAGTCTTCCTGTTCTGGAGAGAGTGGAGTATTCTGATTTTCCAGTTTTACTGTCGCTTCGACCTTTTCTCTGAATTTAGGATTCCTGTGTCTTAACCAGAAACTGATAGCATTCCAGTTTCTATCCTTAATGAGTGACAGAAGTTGATTCTCACTCATGTCATTAACCAATGCTTCACCTTCCGTTAATGCAAGTTCCATTTCCTCTAGAAATTTGGGATCTTCCTTACGCCAACGATAGATGCTGTTTCTGGATATATTGGTTTTCTCACATGCTACCTGAACTATGGGAATTTTACGGAGTTGTTCTAGGAAAGAATCCTTGATTTTATTCTTCTTCATATTTGTGAATTATCTTAGCCTTCTTTCCTGTTAAAAGTTCATATCGTTTGATAGCTAAATCACAAAACCGAGGTTCAAGTTCAACTGCATATACTCGTCGCTTTAACTGTTCTGCACAGATCATAGTGCTAGATGATCCTGCAAAGGAATCTAGGATGATATCGCCTGGCTTAGTACACCGTCTAATCGCTTTCTCATGTAACTTTGGAGGTTTACTCGTAGCATGTTCGTATTCTTTACCAGACAATCGTTTTACAAACCACAAATCCAAATGATCCAAAGCTTCAGTCAGAAGATTGTTTCCAGTAGTAATCTCTTTGTTCATTACCTCATTGAGGTTTTGAATATTTTTGGTTATGTATGGTTTTCCACGTACTCCGTAGGTACATGGTTCATAGCATTTGTTGAATGCAACACTCGGTACAGGATTCTGTGAGTTCTTAACCCACAAACAGACTCGTTTATTATCAATACCAAGTTCACGATATAGGTCTTGAACGAATCCAATATATACTTGATCTGACCAGTAGAAGATATGAGTATCTGGTTTAGAAACTGATAGAGCATTAACCATACTCTTTCTCAAGAATTCTTTGTATTCTACATCTGTTCTATTGTCATTTACATTTCCGCCATAGTTTTGCTTACCGCCAATTCCTCCGTTGTAATTTATTTTTATATTGTAAACGGGGTCGCTGTAAATCATTGATGCTTTCTCTTTGCCAAATAGTTTTTTGAGAGAATTGGGATCTAGAGAATCACCGCAGTATAACTTGTGTTCTCCCATAATGATGAGATCCCCGAGTTTAGTCTTTGGTTTGGTGATTTTCTTTAACTCAGCATCAACATCAAACTGATCATCTTCTGCTTCAAGATTTTCTGACCAGATATCCTGGAGTTCATTCTTATCAAAGCCAATGTCAGTCAAAGTATCCATGTCAAAGGACTTCAAACCTTCAAAATCCCACTCACCATCATTAGTATTACTTTCGAGTGCTACTTTGTTCCTTTCGTCCTTTGTTAGCTTGCGATTAGGAATGAGAACAGTAACTTCTTTTATATCTAGTTCGAGTAATGCTTTCTTGCGCTGATTTCCAGAGAGTACTGTTCCATCTGTATCAATTTTGATTACATCATGGAAACCACGTTGTTTGATACGATCCTTCAATTTCTCAAATGCTTCTTTAGTAATTTTCCTCGGATTGTTTCTCCAAGCTTTTAGAGACTTAACGCTCCGTTTTTCGGAACGTCATATTAATTTAGTCATGTTGTTTTAAGTTAGAACTGTTAAAACAATTTAGGTATCAGTTTAGGTGCAAACAAAAAACGGCACGAAATAGCGAGTTTAGATCAAATCTCGACCGATCTAAAACTCACACAATTTAGGTACCGTTTAGTTCCAGTTAGTTTCTTGCTATTACAAGTACCTGTAGTATATCTCTCTGTGGGTAGGGGTCAAATAGAAGAGGTGTGTATAACTTTTCTGGTTGTCTTTTTATCCTTTATTTATAAAGCGTTTTGTGGTTTAATTCGGTTAATTAAATGTTTAAAAAACTGGAAATTACGAATGTGGGTCGCCTTAAATCCGCCAAAACAGACGGTGACGAGGAGTATTTTAAGAAAAATACGTATATTTATGGTAAAAACACTTTCGGCAAGAGTACTTTAACTGCTGTTTTCCGATCCTTAAAAGAAAACAGGGTTGATTATATTATTGGTAGAAAAACTATCGGAACTCAAAAACAAGCTGTAAAAATTATCCCATACACAACAACTCCTACAGGAGAATACAGATACACGACCGATGAGGGAAAATGGAATGTTGATTACAAAGACATAATTGTTTTTGATAATCATTTTGTAAGAGAAAGTGTTTATACTCAAAACCAACAGATTGGGCATGAGGAACAAAAAAATATTGAAGCATTTATGCTCGGAACTAAGGGTGTTGAATATAATAAGAAAATCGCTGATTTAACGGAAAAGATATCTGAGAATGCTAGAACCCAAACAGCTACTAGTACAGAGTACTCAAGAAATAAACATCTTCTTGGCGGACAAACTTTCGAAACATTTCTCGATTTGAAACAGGTTCCTGATATTGATAAAAGGATAAAGAAAGCAGAAAAAGAACTTGATAAAGTTAAAAACTCAGAGCTTATATCCAGTAAGCTAAATGCAATAAAAACATTACTCGAAGAGTATAGAGATTTTGATACTACAAGTATTTCTGAAAAACTTTCAGTAAACAGTGATCTTATTGCTAAGCATTTTACCGACCATATTAATCAAAGTGAGACAAAGCAAACATACAGTTCTTTTCTACAGACTGGGTCAAAATTACGTACTCGTGTTAAAAACGAATATTGTCCATTTTGTACTCAGGAAATAAAAGCAGAATCTGTTAAAGAATTCTTGAGTACCATTGATCTCATATATAACGAAAAATATAGAAATCTCCAGCAAGCAATCAGAGAAGCCGAGGATCTATTCCCAAAAGAAACTTTTTCTACTGAGATTGAAAAAATAAAGACAGATTTAGAACAAGCGGGATATTCACTAGAAATTGATTTTTTAGATATCGATAATTTATTTGAAGCTTGTAAGAAATCTGTTTCTGATAAAAAAGAAGACCTCTCAAGCAAATTCAATAGCACTCCTTTCTCTAACCTATCCACAAAAGCCAAAGAATATATCACTTCTATTGATTCTGAGTTGGCGAATTTTAATAACCCAATTGAACGAAAACTTGAACTTGAAAATTCTCTAAAAGAATTAGAAGCAAATAAAGAGAGGTTTAATTCTTGGAAAGAAAAAAGCGAAAATTATCTCAAGGCTAAGAAAGACAATGAAAAACTAGGTAATTATAAGAATACTCTATGGGATGAGTATTTGGTATATGCAAATGGATTGTCTTCTAAAATGCTTGTGGACATAAACTCTGTTTTGAGTGCTTGCAACTGCAATTTTACAATTAAAACTTTTAATTTTAAGGGTAACCAAAGACAGGATTTGTTGGTTTTAAGTATGGGTGGTAATCAAATTTCTAATGACGGAGATGACCATGAGATGACGATCAAAAATAGTTTAAGTGATAGTGATAAGTGGGTTTTGGCTCTCGCTTTCTTTCTAACCACCGTAAAAAATGACAACACTATAAAAGTCGTTGTCATGGATGATCCTGTATCTAGCTTTGATGCTGACAGAAAGAGAATAATTATGAAAGAAATTAATAGAGTTCTTAATGCCACCGATAAACAATTAATTCTTTTAACTCACGAGCTGGGTTTTTATCATCTTTTACACACAGAAAGTATTAGCGATGCCTCGTCTGTCTTTTTAAGAATATCGTTTGATACATTACAAGGTAGCGATCTGACAGTGTGTAATCCAAGTGAGGAGTCAGAATTCATGAGTGAATTTAACTGTTGGATATCGGATATGAAAAATGCAAACAGCTCTCAAGATTTGTCTTTTGTAAAAACTGCTCATGGAAGTATTCGTAGGGTTATAGAGCACATTCTTAAAGCCAAATATCCACTTGAACTGAACAAGGAATGTAACACTGTTGGAGATATGTTAACAAAGCTTGAACAAACTGGGGGACCCTATGTTGTAAATAGTCGTCGAACAGATATAGATGCTATTCTCACAAACCTTCCTCATCATGATAACTCCGGTAATGGTGAGTATCCTGTAAGTCATTTGGGTATTGAAGATTACAAAAAAGATATCAGAGATGCATTTCAACTAATAAAGACTCTTTAAAAAAATCATAGATTTGGTAAGACATTTTATTACCAACTTCTATTCCACCACGATCCAAATTTTCCGAAAAGAAGTAGGAATAACCCGAGTATAGAAATAGAAAATCCTATGCCAGTTTTTGGATTAGCAAATCCTAAAACTGAAAGCCAAGCTAGAAAATAGTATCCACCACCTATAAACATTAGCCAACCAAAAACAATAGTGATTTTCCATTTTTTTGATACAGCTTGACCATTATTTATTCTAACAAATGTTTTTGAGTTACCAATTCCAAACAACGATAAAATCCAGCCTGAGATAACTGCTATTATAATTCCACTAAGTATCTGACTCATAATAAGCAAAGAATACAGAGAGGATATTAAAAAGTAAAGTGACACTCAAAAGTATCGTTTCTGTGTCACTTTTGTCACTTTTTAGCCTGCTCGAGTGCCGTCTGCATAGTTTTTCAAAAAATGCTAAAATAGCATTACAGGGCAATGCCGACCACGGTTCTAGCTCGAGTCGGCCAGCAATTTTGAAATTGACCCTGTTTTCGGTGCTTTTAGCATGATGTCATAAGGACTTTTGAGGCTAACTAGAGAGATATTTTTATGTTTGAAAGAAAGGTTCCAAAGTAGATTTTCGATAACCTTTCTTTTTTTAACATCATCTCCACTTAAAAATTCTTTTCTGGCTCTACTTGCTTGTAAAAATACATTTTTTACAGGTTCCAAAGTAAAAGCAGGTTGTTTAATTTCCAACTCTTTAATTTTCTGAGTAAGAGAAATTCTCAAGTTTTGTATTTCCAATACTTTTGTATCGTACAAGTCTTTTGTAATTTGCTCTGCTAAGAAAGCATCGAGCAGGCGGGTTTCTCTTGTTGTAAGTGATCCTAGCTCATTTGAGAGGGTAGTTCTAGCAGATTCAAAATAGGTAGAATCGATGTTTAGTTTTTCCTTTGCAGATTGGTACATGATTTCAATTTTTCTTTCTGAGAAAGCTATATTATCTAAGATATCTCCCATAATCTCATATAAATATTTTTCTCTCATATAACTTTGGTGTTCCTCACAGCCACCTTTGCCATTTGTGCAATAGTAATAATGGTGTCCTTTTTTGATACTTGCAGTCAAAGCACATCCACAGTCTCCACATTTCAAAAATCCTCGCAATGGAAAAAATTTCTTTTGTAATCGTGGACGATTTTTGTTTTCAGCTACAAATTTTGCTTTCTCAAAAGTTTCTTGAGAAATTATTGGTTGATGTTTTCCAGGATAATATTTTCCATCTCGTAACATAATTCCATAATAAAATGGATTATTGATCATTCTGTGAAAATGTCCTTTTCTCACTTTAACACCAGAGGCAGTTCGTAATCCCTCCACATATAGAGTTTCTGCTATGTCAATAAAACTGTATGCACCAGTAGCATAAAGTTCAAAAGCACGTGAAATATATTTTGCAGTTTTTTCATCTACAACAATTTGTTTTGTTGTTTTGTTATTCAAATATCCAAGTGGTGCATGATTAGGCCACTCTCCTCGTTCAAGTTTTGCACGATTACCTCTTTTTACATTTACAGATAATTCTCGGATGTATTGATTTGCCATTGCTTGTTCAATGCTCATAAGTAAAACATTATCGCTAGGCAAAAAGTTTTTCTCAAAAGTGCGAATACACTTGATATTATTGTTTTGCAACAACCACTGTATCTGTCCACCATCAACAGGGTTACGAGTTAAGCGGTCAATTTTCCAACAAAGAATTGCATCGGTCTTTCCCGATTTAAATATATTCATCATTTCATTAAAGACTGGACGACCTGGTTCTTTAGCAGATTTGCTTTCTTTAAGAGTATCAACAACTTGTAGGTTTAATGCCTCCGCAAGCCGTAACAGTTCCATTTCTTGTGATTCCAAAGACAAAACCTGTTTATCCTCTGTGTCTGTAGATTTACGGCAATATATAATGTATTTCATGTTGATAATAATAATATTCCAATTTGGATTTATTACAACTTTGCAAAATGGTATAAAACCAATTTTGCGGTCTGTATTCTTATTGAGGGTTAAGTATTTTTATTAAGTTTGTTAGTTAGCAAGCTCACAAAGGTATGTTATTAGGCGGTACGAACCCGCCCTTTTTGTGGGGCGGTCATCGTACCGCTTGTCGCCACAATTCCTTTTGAATATGCTAAAAAGAGCCCTGCAAATGCATTCAAATACTCAATTGCTTTCTCGGGTGAGAGATCTACATTGTTCTCCTCCTTAAAGCACTTGATTGTCTCATCTATTAATTTTTGAGAAAAAGAAAATGGCGCTGAGGTTTGACGCCTAGTACCATGCGTTACAAATATAATATTCTTTTAAAAAGATAAAACAAGACTTGACTGTGACCGAGGTGCATATGGTGTAGTTTTTAATGATTATTTGTTATACTTTCTGTACAACTAAATATTAGTAGCCTAAACCAAGTAATTGGCATGGCGAAAATCCGGTAAAAGATAAACAACCCATCATATAGGGCTACTTTTACCGGTCCCTGCGGGAAACTGCAGGTGGAGGCTTAGGCCTCACTTATGTGGTGGGCTTTTTGTGTACAAAATTTATAACTAATTTTATTTTTATGAATCCATTTGATTATGTGATTAACTATGCTGTTAAAAATCCTTTAGCCTCATTTGAAATTTTATTTTTTGCAGTTATATTTTTCTTTATAATAAGAGAGGGGATAGTTTGGTATTGGAAAATAAATAATATTGTTGATTTGTTGGAAAAGATTGAACAAAATACAAACAATAAAAATATTACAAAAGATATTGATAAGAAAGTAGATACTCAATTAGTTAGAGAAATAAAATAATTTTTTATGTGTGCGAGCAGTCCCGCCACCTCATGCCCGCACGAAATCCGCGAGCACGAGGCTCCGTATGGCGGGGTGGTTGACTTGCTCGCACACCCCGTGTTATTTGACAGACAATTATTTTTAATGTATGTATAGATATTCACTTTACAATGAATCAAAAGTTGTATAGGATCATACTATCAACTTAGCAACTAACAATATATATATGGCAAATATAGATGATAATAAGATAGAAACAATAGATATAACACCAGATAAGAGTATTTATCATAAAATTGGTGAGGCAAATTATTCAATTTCTGATGCAATAGCTGAACTTGTAGACAATTCTATTGATGCATCAAATGAGGAGGGTGTGGAAATATACATTGTATTGGATAAAAAAGATGAAAAAATTACTATTGAGGATAATGGAAAAGGAATGAGTAAAGAGGTTGCATCAAAAAGTTTGGTTCTTGCACACTCAAAAAAACACGAATCATTAGGTGAATTTGGTTTAGGATTAAAATCGGCATGTACAAGTCTCGGAACAATTTTCAGCATAACAAGTACACCTGAAAATTCAGAGGAAAGATATATTCTTGAATATAATAAAGAAAAATTTTTACAATCAAGTGATTGGACACATTATCCACTGACAATTTCCAAAGCTCCAAAAAATGAGCATGGAACAAAGATTGAGGTTAGTAATTTAAAAATAAAATTATATGATGCATTGGTAACTCGCCTCAAAGAGGATCTTGCAAAAAGATATGGTCCATACATTGAACACAATAATGTTGTAATTAAAGTTGGTTTAAAAAGAGAAACTGCTAAACCATGTATGCCGAGTGAAAATAAACTTGTAGATGGTTCTAAAAAAGAATTTTCTTTCATGTTATCAAAAGGATCAATGATTACAGGTTGGCATGGGCTTTTAGAGGTTGGATCACAAAAACAGAGTGGTTTCAATATGTTTCGTAGAGGACGACTCATAAGAGCATCTGAAAAACTTGGTTATAATTATCACCCTACTCTTATGAGTATTGTAGGAGAAATAAATTTAGATGCTGTACCAGTAACACATAATAAAAGGGAGTTTATTGTTGAATCCGGTGAATTTAAGGAATTCATTAATAATTTTTGGGGTGATCAGGGTGAAAAAATTAAAGGAAAAATAGACGAAATAACTAAAACAGCTAGAGATCGATCAAGTCAAGAAAAAGCAGACAGTATGCCACCAGAAAAAAAGGAAACAATAAAAAATAATTTATTGAATGCTCTTAATCGTTTAGATGAATTTAAAGAATTAGCCTATCCAGATCTGTATCAGCCTAAAAAAAGAGCAGGTAATGGAAAAGAGGATTTTAAAGAAACTAGAGATACTGATTTACGTGTGGCAAAAGAGGAGGAGGTTCCACAGACAAATGAGGAAAGAGATCAAAGAATACCTAAAAAAACACAGCCAAAAACTGCTAAATTTATAATGGTCGGTGGAAAAAAATTTAAGTTTGATTTCTTTTTTAAGGATTTAGGAAATGATGGTGTTGATAAAGAAACAATAATTAATCACGAAAATGTTATTGAAATATATATCAATACAGGATTTAAGGGTTATAGTTTAACAAAAGATACTGATTATTATTCTACTTTTCATATAGCTGAGGCTATTGCTGAATTATATGTCAAAGAGGCTAATCAAAAAATGGAAAGAGTTTTTGAGTTGAGAAATAGCTTAGTATATGAGGTTGCAACATTGATATATGAGGAGGACGAATACAGAAAATTAGAAAAAACAGAAAGAGAACTAACTGCTATTACTGAAAAGAAAAAAGAAATTGAGGGTAAGAGACAAAAAATGGGTCTAAAATAATTTAAATAACATGTCAATAACTGTAAATGATGCATTTAACAAATTTAATAAAGATTATGTAAATCTTGATCAAGATCGGACAAAAATTGCGCGAGATAGTAGAGAGTGGCTTATTAAACAATTAGTAAATTTGCCAGACAAATATTCTGATTTTCCTAAATTATATAATGAAAAACACATCAATTTTGGCTCATTTTCTAGAAATACAAAAATTAGAGAATTAGATGATATCGATTTAATTTTGACATTTTCAGCTGAACATACGACTTATAATACTATCATACCAGGAAAAGAATATACTTTGCATCCCCCTGAAGATGTAAAGAAACTTACAGAGAGATGTAACGATGATGGTACATTAAACTCTATAAAAATAGTTAATATGTTAGTGAATTCGTTGCGAAAGGTAGATCAATATAAATCAAGTGAGACACATAGAGTGCAAGAGGCGGCAACTCTACAATTGAACTCATATGAGTGGTGTTATGATATTGTTCCAGCATTTTATACAGATGTAGGTTTTTATTTAATTCCTGATGGTGATGGTGGATGGAAAGCAACAGACCCTAGAATAGACCATTCGAAGGTGGATAGAATTAATTTAAAACACGGTGGGAAGATTTTACAGATTATCAGAACGTTGAAATTTTGGAATCGTAGGGCAATGATGGTAACAATTCCGTCTTATCTATTTGAAAATATAATATTAAATTATTTTGATGCTCAAGATAAACTAACAGATTTTATTGATCTGAGCATTAGAGATTTTTTAGGTTATTTAGTTTACGGAATTCATTATGATGTTCAAGATTCAAAAGGTTTTCAGGGGAATTTAAATACACTGGGACTTAATGAAAGAAATAACATTTCTGCCAAAGCAAAAGATGCCTACAGTAAAGCTTGTGAGGCGGTCCAGATTGAGATACAAGATAAAAATCAAGACGGTGCAATTAAAAAATGGGCAGAAGTTTTTGGACCTAATTTTAATTAAAAATGAATAGTATATCTGAAAAACAAAATCAAGAAAAACGAGTTGAGTTACTTTTAACTCAAAGAATTTTATACTCTCAAGCAAAGATATATTTCATATATCGTACGACTTTTGCTTTAATTTTGGCAATTTTAGGTCCAGCTTTAATTGCAATTAATATCAATCTAGCACCTTACATTGCTCTCGTGTCTATAGTATATTGGTTACTAGATAATTTATGGTTTGAAAAAATTGAAAGTACAAAAAAAATTGATGCTGCTAAATTTCAGGAACTCTTTGATACACAGGTTCTAGATTTAAATTGGAATGAAGTTGTAGTTGGATCAAAACCCGACCATGAAATTATTGGAAGTATTGT
>JBEBJP010000002.1:0-47684 GCA_040079825.1 Parcubacteria group bacterium | reverse complement strand
GAGACAGAAGAAAACAGGTTCCAGAGAGTGATCCTGTGTATCAAGAGGTGATAAAAAAAAGGAAAAAATATAGTGTAGGTAGTGACGTGGCTTTTTTTAAAGAAGTTTCGTTTTACAATGAAGATATAAGTCATCTCGAGTCTTTGCAAAGAAATCGAAAGAATATAGATGATTATTTTGAAAAATATGGCAAAGTCGGATCGCCAGAATCTCTTTTAAGTTCTTCCGATAGGAATTTAAAATTAATAGAGGAAACAACTTATGTTTTGGAAAAAGATAAAAAAAGTTTAATAAATTCTTTTGAAGAGGTGTTTTATAAAATAGCTTTGTTTCTGAACAAACATGAAAATTTAGACAAGGAATTGGAAAGTGATATAAGGAAGATGTTTGAGGTAATGGATGATGGGGAAAAATTTGAGGATTTTTTCCAAGAGGGTTTAAATTTTGATAGTGTTCAAAATTTTTGTAAAAAAATCGAACAGGGACATCTATCTTTTGAAAAAATACACAAACTTGCAGAAAAGCACATGGAGGAAATTGATAAGCAAATGCTTCAGATTATGGAGCTAGCAAAAGAAACAAAAGAGGAAATGGTATCTTTAGTAAAAGAGGCTGTTGAAAGAGGTGAATTGCCACAAGATGTTCTAGTATCTCTTCCTAGATTAGAAAATGTTACAGTGGGGATACTCGACAGATTGTCTCATGTAAGTTCTAGAACCTTGGGGTCTATGGGGCATGACGGGACAATGAAAATAAATAATGAAAGACTGAAACCGGAATACATCTCTTCTTTAAAGAAAACAATGATTCATGAATTTTTCCATGAGCTTTCTGGTAAATCAATCACTACTTCAACATTTAAGGGACAGGATGGATCAGAAAAAAATGATATGTATCTTAGAAAAACAGGTGTAAGTCTTTATTCTCCTGGGGTCAACAGGAGGCCTAATTTGTGGCTAAATGAGGCTATAACAGAGTGGCTTGCGTTGAGAGTATCTAAATTTGAAGATAACACAAATGCTTTTTCATATAAAGGTTCGACTTCTTACGTATATGAGAGGATGGAATTGGATAGTCTTTTTGATGCTGGTTTAGAGGAAAAAGTTGTTACTGATGCATATTTCGAAAACTTTTCTACAGATACTAGCGAAAAATCTGGGTCAAAATATGCGCGACTTATCCAGAGAATAAATGAAATTGAAGGTCCTCTTGGGCTAGGTAGAATTGAAAATAAACATATTTTTGGGCATGTCGTAGAGGAACTAGTTCAATCGGGACTCTATCCCACAAAAGAGGTTAAGGAAGATTTTTTACATATAGCTCAAAAAAACGACGGAAGTAAAATATTTAATTTTTATGTTGAAGTTGGGGCGAATTCTAACGTGTCCACTTCTGATGATTTTTCTGCTATTGTAAAACCATTTAAGAATGGAGATAAGATTGTAACTGTTGAAGAAACACTTAAAATAATTAATAAAGAATTGGATTTACTAAAGAAAAAATACCCACATCTTAAAATTGAGTTAAAAAATTGATACAAAATTATATAAAACTTATATATGATTTAAAAAAAGGTGAAAGTAATATAGAAAGAAGCCCCCGCAGGAGCTCCTTTTTTATTTCGTACACAGGTTTGGTGAGGAAGCGACCTAGAGGAGAGGGGTGAGGGATGCGATCGGCACCCAATCGCCCTCTTCCGTGAGCACATGGTCACGGTGCTTCGGTTTTTTCCCGATCACCCTCGCGTGAACGGTTTGCCCTGTTTCCATATTTCGTACGGCTACGGATGGAACCAACAGGACGTTGTCGGTCGTGATGCTGACTCTCGTGCTCTCGGCCAGAGCCTTAAGTTCGTGTTCCGTCATCAAACCTCCTAGTAATATTATTATCATACGGTCAACACCAACGCAACGAGGAGCATTTTGGAAACACCTTTTGGTTATATTGCTCAAAAATGCTTTTTGGTATATAGTTTTCCTTGTAATCGCCCTCTAGGGTTTTTTATTTTGGCAACCGAGGAGCACGTGAGTAAGTAATCTTACTCACGGTGTCCGAGGGTAGACAAAACATTGTATCGAGTTATATTTACTTAATTAAATTATTAACGTTTAACACTATATGAACCGCGACTATACATTGGATAAGGTTAGAAACTTTGGAATCATTGCTCACATCGATGCTGGAAAAACAACAACATCTGAACGTGTATTGTTCTACACTGGTATGACTCACAAGATAGGTGAGGTGCATGATGGTGAGACTACAACTGACTGGATGGAACAGGAAAGAGAGAGAGGTATCACTATTACAGCTGCGGCTATCACATGTTTTTGGAATCCTACATACGCAGTGAAGGGTAGTAAGCCAGAGTATCGTTTCAATGTTATCGACACTCCTGGACACATAGACTTTACAGCTGAAGTAAAGAGATCACTTCGTGTGCTCGACGGTGCGGTTGTGGTGTTCGACGGAGTTGCGGGAGTAGAACCACAGTCAGAAACAAACTGGAGATATGCAGACGACGCTCTAACTCCTAGAATTTGTTTTATCAACAAGCTAGACAGAACAGGAGCATCTTTTGAAAGATCTTACGCATCTATCCTAGACAGACTAAATAAAAGTGCAGTAAGAATGCAGATCCCAATGGGACTTGAAGATAAATTTGAAGGAGTTATCGACCTTTTGACTATGAAGGCGGTTTACTTTGAAGGAAACATGGGAATGACTATTAGAAAAGAGGAAGTTCCTGCTGAATATCTAGAAGAAGCAAAAAAATACAGAGCAGAACTTATTGAGAAAATTGTTGAACAAGATGACGCTCTAATGGCAGACTATCTTGAAGGTAAAGAACCATCAATTGATGTTTTGAAAGCGACACTTAGAAAAGCATGTCTTGCGGTGAAAATCATTCCTGTATTTGCAGGTAGTGCTTTGAAAAACAAAGGAGTGCAGTTGGTTCTAGACGCTGTGGTTGAGTATCTTCCATCTCCACTAGATATGCCTCCAACTCGAGGTATTGATCCAAAGACGAACGAGGAAATTTTCCGAACTCCAGGTGACGACCAACCTTTTGCAGCCCTTGCATTCAAACTTCAAAACGATCCATTCGTAGGACAGCTTACATTCTTCCGAGTTTATTCTGGAACAATAGAAGCTGGTACATATATATATAACGCAACAACAGGTGAGAAAGAGAGACTAGGACGTATCGTTCGACTACAAGCAGATAAACGAGAAGAAGTGAAGAAAGTTTTCGCAGGAGAGATCGCAGCAGCGGTAGGTCTAAAGTCTGCAAAAACTTCACACACACTTTGTGATGAATCAAAACCAATTATTCTAGATCCAATCAAGTTCGTTGCGCCAGTGGTGTCACTTCGAATTGAACCAAAGACAAAAGCAGATCAGGAGAAAATGGGTATGGCATTGAAAAAACTTTCTGATGAAGATCCAACTTTCGTTATTTCTTCAAACACAGATACAGGAGAGTCTATTGTTTCTGGAATGGGTGAGTTGCACCTAGAGATTATGGTTGATCGTATGAAAAGAGAGTTTGGAGTGGAGGTAAATGTTGGTAAGCCACAAGTGGCATACCGAGAAACTATTTTGGCTTCTGCAGATGCTGAACACAAATACATCAAGCAGACTGGAGGTAAGGGTCAGTATGGTCACGTAAAGATCACTTTGAAACCTCTTGAGAAACTAGAAGAGGGAGCAAAGATTCCTAAAAATGTTCACCGATACGAGGACTTTGAATTCATCGACTCAATCAAAGGTGGTGTTATTCCACAAGAGTTTATCCCAGCAGTTGAGAAGGGAGTTCACGAAGCGATGGATCGAGGTATCGTTGCAGGTTTCAAAATGGTAAACGTTTCTTGTGAACTTACTTTCGGTTCATATCACGATGTGGACTCTTCTGAAATCGCTTACAAGATCGCTGCTTCACAGGCTTTCCAAGATGCAGCAAAGAGAGCTCGACCAGTTATTCTAGAACCTATTATGAAAGTTGAAGCTATTATGCCAGAGCAGTTCATGGGAGATATCACAGGTTCACTTTCTGGTAAAAGAGGTCAGATAGAAGGAATGGATGAGAGAGGAATGCTAAGAGTTATTCATGCAAAAGTTCCATTGTCAGAAATGTTTGGATACACAACTGATATCCGATCTATGACACAAGGAAGAGGAAGTGTTCAGATGGAATTTGATCACTATGAAGTTGTTCCACCGAACGTTGAAAAGACGATCGTAGAAAGTAGAAAATAAAAAATAAAAATTGCTCACAAAAGTGGGCAATTTTTATTGCACCTCTATTTTAAAAGAGATACAATTATGTTCATGAATGATTCTCTTCTTCAAACTACAAACAATAAACCATCACCATCTCCGTACCTAGATATACTACACAAACAGTCAGAGGATTCTGATGTTGAATATCACATACCGATAAGGAAAATAAAGTTTGAAGACACTCCAAAACCAACAGAACTTGCTCCTGAAAAACCACAAAAATCCACTGTAGAAAATAAATTCGCTGTTCCAAATGTTGCTTTGGATTATCTCGACGACATGATTTTTAGAAGAAAGATCCCAGTCAGGTCTCTGCGTTTTGATATTGAGAATTCAACATCTATTTCGGAGGCCGTTAAATACCTGACCAACGCAAGAGTTGATGAAGAGGATAGAAAAAAACTTTTGTCTTTTTTTGGTGATAAAAAAACAGAAGAGGTTACTGTATTTAATGAAAGTTCTTTTGATTCTAAATTGGAAGAGGCTCGAGTCGAGTACGCGTCCGAGCTTGTTCCACATCTACAAAAAACTAAAAGTCACAGAAAAGTTTATGAAAAAATGATGTCTAGTTTGGGGGAAGATAGGGAAATGCCTAAAAAGGCAGAGTCTAGAGAGTTGGTTCATACGAGAGATGAATATTTCAAAGTTAGAGAAGAGAGGTCAAAGTCTTTGTTTGGTACGAACGGAGATGTTTCTGACGCTGTATTAGAAGTTTCTAAACTCCAAGATGAAGTTATAAAGAAACATTCAACAAAGGAACAAAAATTTGTTAATAAAGCTCTTAAGTTGTGGGATGCAAATATTTCAGATGTACACGAAACAGTCACACTTCCTATGCTTGGAGATGTGGAATTTGTCGCACACAGATCAAGATTTGATGGATTGAGGACAAACGATCCAGTAGTTCTGGATCAAAACCAAACACCAGTTGTTCAGGTGGAAAAGAGGGAGACCGCTCCAGTTGTTGTAAAAAATACTGTTTTAAGTAAAAACGGAAATATAGAGTTGGATTTTGAAGGTAAAAAGTTGGATATCGTTAGAGGTGGGGAGGAGGGTCAACTTGCTCTTTCTGTTTTGTTGGATAAAAAAGAAATTGCCAGAGGTTTTCTCACGAACAAGGGTCCGGATATAAAAATACACAAAGAATTCAAACACATGTTTCTTATGGTAGATACAGAAGAGGAGAGGGCTTTCAAAAAAGCTATGGTACTAATAAAAACTTTCAAACTCTAGTATGAATATTTTATCCAAAGATATCGTCAAGGAATGGGGACTTTCAGCTTTGTCTCAGAGCAAACAAGTTGAAGTTTTGGATAGTATAAGTCGAACTATATACCAGGCTGTTCTGGTTCGGTCTTTGGACTTGTTGAACGAAGATGAGGAAAAGGAACTAGACGATCTTTTGGACGTAGATGCTACGACTCCAGATGAAGTCATGGCTTTTTTAAAAAAAAGAATAAAAAAATTTACAAAGATTCTTGAGGATGAAAGGCAGAATGTTAAAGACCATATGAAAGCGGATGTTTTGATGCAATAGAAGAGGCCGGCGACATGTGTCGCCGGCCTGGTGCTGGTGAACTCTATCGGAACTTTCCGACGGAGTTCACGTAGAACGAGAAGATCATGTCCTTGTCGGGGAGTACCGACATCCCCTCGAGGTTGGAAACTCCAAGCGATTGCATTTGGAGTCCCGACATGAGAAGTGCTCTGAACGCTGTCATGCATCCCACAGTGTCGGAGCCCTTGCAGCGATAGAGGACTCGAAGACTCGCTGTCCTCGACTTCTCCTCGCCATCGGCGTCCTTCAGGACTGCGGTGGGCGCCTCCTGGAGCACCACCATGTGGGCACTGGAGTTCTCGTCGCCTTCGACGAAGAAGCTGTGTCGAACGTGGAGTGCGCCGGAAGGCACCTCCACCACCGTCTTGTCGATGAGCTCTCGTCCATCACGGACGACTTCCAGACTGGGACCCTTCTTGACCACTTCCAGACCATGGAAGAGGCTTTCGTAGGGGACGACCCGGATTTCCTGTCCGAATGACGGAGTGACCGAGAGTGCGAACGCAGCGAACGCGAGGACGAATTTCATAGAATCTCCGTGAAGGACTGGGGCCTTGATTGGCCAATGTTCTAACACTATTATAGCATATTTAGTGCCATTTTGTCAAGTAACAAAATGACCTCTGAAAAACAGCGTATTTGGCATTTGACTATTTTGTTAAATTTGAATATTATGTCATGTATCGCTTTGGGCGATTTTTATTAGTGGAAGTTCTCAAAATTCAGGTTTCTCGAATGCTGAATTTTTGGAGTTTCCAAAATGGCTTAGTTTTTATTATAAAAATAACATAAAAATAATATGGCAGAAGCAGCACAATTCGATCGATCAAAGCCTCACCTAAACGTGGGAACAATCGGTCACGTTGACCATGGTAAGACAACATTAACAGCAGCTATTTTGACTGTTCTTAACAGACAGGGAAATGGTTACAAAGCTACAGTAAAGGGTGTTGATGAGATCGACAAATCACCTGAAGAGAAGGCAAGAGGAATCACTATCTCTCTTTCTCACAGTGAATACGAGACTCCAGGTAGACACTACGCACACGTGGATGCACCAGGACACGCGGACTTTATCAAGAACATGATCACAGGTGCCGCTCAAATGGACGGTGCTATTCTAGTGGTTGCAGCGACAGACGGTGTGATGCCTCAAACAAGAGAGCACGTACTTTTGGCAAAGCAAGTTGGTGTGCCTCAAATGATCGTATTTCTAAACAAGTGCGACATGGTACCTGATACAGAGCTTATTGATCTAGTTGAGGAGGAAGTTCGAGAACTCCTTACAAAGCAAGGTTTTGACGGTGCTGCTACATCAGTTATCCGAGGATCAGGTCTTAAAGCTCTTGAGTCAAAGGACAACAATGATGAGTGGGCAAAGAAGATCCTAGACCTAGCAACAGCACTAGACGCATTCCCAATACCAGAAAGAGATCTAGACAAGCCATTCCTTATGCCAGTAGAAGATATCTTCTCTATTGAAGGCCGAGGAACTGTGGTTACAGGAAGAATCGAAAGAGGTGTTGTGAAAGTTGGAGAGGAAATCGAGTGTGTTGGTTTGAAGGACACAGTAAAATACACAGTTACTGGAATTGAAATGTTCAACAAATCTCTAGGCCAAGGAGAAGCTGGAGACAACGCAGGTATTCTACTTAGAGGTGCAAAGAAAGAAGATATCCACCGAGGACAGGTTCTTTCAAAGCCAAAGTCAGTGACTCCACATACAGAATTTACAGCAGAGGTTTACATTCTAAAGAAAGAGGAAGGAGGACGACACACTCCATTCTTCACTGGTTACAAGCCACAGTTCTATGTTAGAACAACAGACGTAACAGGAGATGTGACTCTAAACGAGGGTGTTGAAATGGTTATGCCAGGAGACCAAGTTACATTCAAGGTAAAGCTAGTAGCACCAGTTGCTCTAGAAGAGAAAACAAAGTTTGCTATCCGAGAGGGTGGTAAGACAGTAGGTGCGGGAGTTGTAACTAAGATCGTTGCTTAGTAAACTTCCAAATTTGGCGAACTCCTAGTTTCGAATTTGAAAATGTTCGTCACCTTATAAACATAAGGCTTCTCACATTCTCAAATTCTCAACGTCGGATTTCATCCAAATTGTGAAAGTTTTCAAAAAACCACCGAAAGGTGGTTTTTTGATTTGATTAATGCCAGATTTCTTTTTGGACAAGGGCTCGCAAGAATTATTCTTGCTAATATTTAATTTTACAAATAAAAAACACCCGACTAGAAACTAGTTGGGGGTTGAGTGTGTCCCCACGGAGGCAATGCCTCCGTGGATATATGGCGTTGGATTACCTTGTCAAAGATTTTATATGTTAAGGCTTCTGTTTTCCTTGCAGTTCACCTCTCCTGTGTGTGGTGATAACATGCATAGCGCAAGATGTAATGTCTGGAAAATTCATGCCACAGTCCTTACACCTTGCCCAGACAATCGACTTTCCTGTCACCTTCTTGTTAATCTCTTCCAAAATCCAATCATCGTCTACGGCTGGATTTGACGGAACTCCTGCGTTAGCAAGAGCATTTCTAAGTACCTGACGATACTTGAGCAAAAGATCCTCAGTAGTTTCCATAGATCCTCCATAAAAACACTACCATTTTCAAAATCAAAAAACCACCGAAAGGTGGTTTTTTGATTAAATAAATGGTCTTTTCATAAAATGCGAATGCCGTCCTTGCGAACGGGTTCGCAATGACGGCTAGATGATGAAGTGGCTGACCGAAAGCACATTTGCTTTGCCTTTGCAGGCAAATCTGGGAAAGCCTCTCCGCACGAGCTCGATCTTTTGTTCGATCTGAGGAGGTAGGAGGTCGTTCTCATCGACCTCAAACTGATCCGTGCTTGGCCGGGTTTCGGTAAGCTTTCCGGCCTTATCGATAAAGCCTACGACGACAGTCAGGACGAGCATCTTCATAATATTCTCCAAAATTCACATTACATCATTATTTTTATTGAGTCAATATTATTTTAATACTGATCATAATACTTGAATAAAAAAACAATATCTGCTAGTATCTTGGAATCAAATATATTGACATGGTAACAAAAGAAACACCCAAAAAAGCAACAACAAAGAAAGCAACTGCTAAAGCAGCTCCAAAGGCCGCTAAGTCAGATGTTATTTCAAAACTTAGAATCAGAGTTAGAGCTTATGAATACAAGATTCTTGATCTTTCTGTAAAGCAGATCATCGATACAGCTCTAAGATATGACGCAAAGGTAGAAGGACCTATTCCTCTTCCTACAGAAATAAAGAAATATACTGTAAACCGATCAGCTTTCGTTTTCAAAAATGCACGTGAGCAGTTTGAAATGAGAACTCACAAGAGAGTTATCGACATTTTGAACCCTACTCCAAAGATCATGGAAGCACTGACAAACATGTCACTTCCTTCAGGAGTAAACATTGACGTAAAAATCATCTAAATCAAAAAAACCACCAAGAGGTGGTTTTTTTGATATAATATCCATATGCATCCTTTACTCATAAAACAAGACAATCTACACTCTGAGGCCACAGAATTATTGGAAGAGATTATTTATCCTTTGCTCAAAGATTTTGGAGAAATTAATGTGGGCGGCAGTTATTCTTATAAATTATTGAGTCAACCGGATATTGATGTGGATATAATAAATCCAAATCTTAATAAAGAGTCGTATGTAAGCTTGTGTTCAAAACTAATCTCTCTTCCGGAGGTCTCAAAATTCCAAACAAATGATAGGGTAAATTATCCACAAACTCAGGGACGACCGACTGGTTATTGGATATCTCCGACTATAAATTTTGGAAAAAATGTTTGGAAGTTAGATATTTGGTTTCAAAAGCCTGAGTGGAGTAAAGGTGAGACAAATCGATACTCTCAAAAATTAGCGTCCCTTATTGAAGAAGATAGGATTTCCATACTGTCATTAAAAGAAGCATTAATATCTGAAGGTGTTTACGGGGTAGGGAAAGAGTTCCAATCGGTAGATGTTTACGATGCTATATTACAAGGAGTAAAGACAGTTGATGGGTTGAGAGGTATCGCAAAAACTTGAATTGTCCTACCCCTTGAATAAAAAATAGATATCTGCTAATGTATGCAAGTCGCCTTAAGGGCTATTTTTTTAAGAGGCTATCGATGGGCAATGTTGGGGAAAATACTTTCCTCATTACTGTCCGAAAAATGTCTCTAAACAAAATCAAAAATATGAAATTTATCTTAGGAACAAAAGTAAATATGACCCAAATCTTTGATGACAAGGGTGTGGTTCATCCAGTGACAGCTATCAAGGCTGGCCCTATGGTTGTTACTGCTATAAAAACTGTTGCTACAGACGGATATAATGCTGTTCAAGTTGGTTTTGGTGAGAGAGCAGAAAAGAACATTAACAAAGCACAAAAGGGTCAAATGGCTGGTGCAAGTTATATGTATCTAAGAGAATTCAGAACAGAGGGTGAACCTACATTCAAAGTTGGCGATAGTATTGATCTCTCCACATTTGCAGCTGGAGATATGATAACTGCCTCTTCACTTTCAAAAGGTAAAGGTTTCCAAGGTACTGTTAAGAGACACGGATTCAAAGGTGGACCTCGTTCACACGGACAGAAGCACTCAGAGCGTGAGCCAGGTTCTATTGGTGGTGGAGGACGAGACGGAGGTCGTGTTGCTAAAGGCAAGAGAATGGCCGGAAGAATGGGTGGTGACCGAATCACAACAAAGGGTCTAACTATCGTTTCTGTAAAACCAGAGACAGGAGAGATTTTTGTAAGAGGTGCTATTTCTGGAAGAAGAGGAACTCTAGTTGAGCTAAACGGCTAATCATAATAAAAATAATAAAATGGAAGCAGTAGTATACAATCAAAAAGGAAAGGAATCAGGAAAGGTAACATTGCCAGAGTCTGTTTTTGGTTTGAAGTGGAATGCTGACTTGGTTCACCAAGTTGTTGTTTCTATGGAGTCTTCTGCTCGTCCAAACGTTGCTCACACAAAGAACAGAGGTGAGGTAAGTGGAGGTGGAAAGAAGCCTTGGCAACAAAAGGGAACTGGTCGCGCTCGACACGGTTCTACACGTTCTCCTATATGGAGACACGGAGGTGTTACTCATGGTCCTAGAAGTGACAAAAATTTTGATAGAAAAATAAACAAGAAGATGAAAGCAAAAGCGCTTTACACTATTCTTTCTGATAAATTCAAAAATGGAAAAGTTTTGTTTATCGATGATTTGTCTCTAAAAGCTATTAAGACAAAAGACGCTAGAGAAGTTCTATCTTCACTTGCAAAAGTAACAGGATTCAAAGATCTACTTTCAAAGAAAAGAAACTCTGCATACGTAGCACTTTCTTCAAAGGATACGACTACAGAAAAGAGTTTTGGAAACTTCAACAACCTAGTTGTAGATGAGATAAGAAACATAAGTCCAGTGCACTTGATGAAATACAAATACGTTGTTATCTCTAACCCAGAGAAAGGCCTTCCTCAAATCTCTTCTAAAATTCAAAAATAATTTATGAAAAAAGATCTTAATTCAGTTTTGGTACGTCCACACATAACAGAGAAGGCAACTCGAACTTCAGAGTCTTCAGTGTATGTTTTCGAGATTGATTCTAAAGCAACAAAAACTCTAGTAGAAAAAGCTTTCATCGAGAAATACAAGATAAATCCTATTAAAGTAAGTACTGTGACTATTCACTCAAAGAACGTTTTTGTTAGAGGAAAAGTTGGAAAAAAGGCAGGATACAAAAAAGCATATATATACCTAAAGAAAGGAACACAGATCGAGAGCTTGTAATAGAAAAATAAAAGAAAAAATATGAAACGATATAAACCAACATCAAAAAGTCGAAGAGGAATGACAACCATATCTTTTGGTGACTTCATTACAGCTACAGAACCAGTAAAGTCACTTACTCATGGTTTCAGACGACAAATGGGCCGAAACCACCATGGAAAAATCACTACTAGACACAAGGGAGGTGGAGCAAAGAGACTTTTCCGAGAGATCGATTTTAAATACGACAAAATAAACGTTCCTTATACTATTAAAACAGTTGAGTACGATCCAAACAGATCAGGATTTATCGGTCTTGCTCAATACAAAGATGGTGCAAAGAGATATATTCTTTTGCCAGCTTCAGTAAGAGTTGGAGATACACTAGTAACATCTGAAACAGCAGAAATAAAAGCTGGAAACAGACTTCCACTTAGAAACATAACTATCGGTACTTTTGTTTACAACGTAGAAGTTAAACCACAAGGCGGAGCAAAGCTTGCTCGTTCAGCAGGAAACTTTGTTGAGGTTATCGCAAAGGATGCTGGTTATGTAGATATCAAACTTCCTTCAACAGAAGTTAGAAAAGTAAAAGATACTGCATGGGCATCTATCGGAGAGGTTTCAAACAACGAAAATAGACTAGTAAACCTAGGAAAAGCAGGACGATCACGATGGCTAGGTATCCGACCTACAGTTAGAGGTACTGCTCAAAACCCAGTTGATCACCCATACGGAGGTGGAGAGGGTAGACAAGGCCGAGGACGCAAGAGAGCTATCTCTGTATACGGTAAACCAACAGGTAAAGGACAGAAGTCTAGAACTCCAAAGAAATACTCAAATAAATTCATTGTTAGTCGCAGAAAAGTTGGAAAGAAGAAATAAAAACAAAACCGCCGAAAGGCGGTTTTGTTTTATTGACTTATGTCTTAAAAAGTATAATCTTCCTTTTGGAGGCCAGAAGCCATGATGACTTCAGAGTTTGCGATGCTGTTTTGTGAGGCACTCTCAGATATTCGCTACAAAGATCCGCTTGGCTATAACCTTCAAGCACGAAGGGAAGCAGCGATTCACTTCGTCACGGGGTCACTCAAGGTGACTGGAGCCGTAGATGAAAATCACCCTATTGTGAATGCACTCTTGTGTGCAAACGCAGTGGTTGTGACTCATCCCATCAATCCCGCCGCTGTGGCTGAGATTTTCAGCCACATGCTTCGTGCGTGGGAGGAGTACCAGAAACACTAAGTTTCGGTTGCAGTTCACGAGTAGTAGCTTGTCCGACATCGGCAAGTGGGGCGGTCTATGGATCGCCCTTTCGCTTGTCTGTTGACATTATAAGGCATTTTGTATAGTATAGACGCCACTGAAGTATTTACATTCTGTTTGAGTTTTAAGTAAGTCAGTACCACGAGAATGTGGTTTTCTTCTTGCCAAATGGCGGGGAATTAAAAAAGACAAAATGACACGATCATCTAAAAAAGGTCCATACGTAGACGAGCGTCTTCTAAAGAAAATTGAAGGCAAGAAATCCAGTGAAACTGGGGTTATTAGAACTTGGTCAAGAGCCTGTGTTATCTCTCCTGAGATGGTAGGTTTCATCTTTGGTGTTCACAATGGAAAGACTCATATAGAGGTTTCCGTAAATGAGGACATGGTGGGCCACAGACTAGGTGAGTTTTCTCCTACAAAGAAATTCATAAAACACGGAGGTAAGATGCAAAAGGAACTTGAGCAAAAGAAGAAAGAGGGTGAAATAGCTGCTGCGCAATCTGCAAAGTCCGCAACAACTGACGCTAAGAAAAAATAATCATTTTTATAATAAAGTATCATGGCAACAGCAAAAGCAACATTATCAAATTTCAGACAAGCTCCTCGTAAAATGCGATTGGTTGCAAATGCTGTTAGAGGAAAGAAGGTTTCTGAAGTTTTGGTAAACCTAGATTTTGTTGCAAAGAAAGCTTCTCTTCCTATCAAGACTCTTATCATGTCAGCTCTTGCAAACGCAAAGGCACAAGATATTCCTACTGAAAATCTAATAGTAAAAACTATAAAGGTAGATGGTGGAAAGATTATGTACCGAAGAATGCCAGCAGCTCGTGGTTCTGCTCATCCTATACGAAAGAGAACATCAGCTATTTTCGTTGAGCTTGGTGAGGCTGAGTCAAAGAAGAAGGTAAAGATTGCAAAAGAGGTTAAGGCACCAGAAGTTGCAGAAGCTAAACCTGTAAAGAAACCAAGAGCTAAGAAATCTACAAAATAATATGACACACACCGTACACCCATATTCACATAGACTAGGAATTATCAGAGATTGGAAATCTCGATGGTTTGGAGTTAAAGGAAAATATAAAGAGTTTCTAAAGAGTGACGTTCTTTTGAGAGAACATCTAGAAAAGAAACTTAGAGGAATGTACGTAAGTAACATAGAGATGGAGAGAGGGGAGAAAGTTCTTCGAATCATTATCGAAACATCACGACCTGGTATGATCATCGGAAGATCAGGAGATGGTGCTGTAAAGCTAAAGAACGATATCGTATCTTTCTTAACAAAAAAGAAACTTCCTACAGGCGGTGAGGTTAAAGTTGATATAAAAGAAGTTCGATCTCCAGAATCAAACGCTATGCTAGTAGCACAAATGATTGCTGACGGACTAGAAAAGAGACTTCCTTTCCGAAGAGTTACAAAACAAATGATCGAGAAAGTAATGGCTAATCGAGACGTTTTGGGAGTAAAGATAGAGTTGTCAGGAAGACTTGGAGGAGCTTCAATGGCTAGACAAGAAAAGATAAAAAGAGGACGAGTTCCACTTCAAACTTTCCGAGCAGATGTTGATTTTGCAAAATATGAAGCAAGACTTCCATACGGAGGATTGGGAATCAAGGTTTGGATATACAAGGGCGATATTTTCGCTAAAAAATAATTAAACTACCATGTTGTTACCTAAAAAAGTAAAATATAGAAAATGGCACACAATGAGAAAAAACGCTAACAAGGTTGGTGTTGCTTCTCGCGGTACAACTATTGCTTTCGGGTCACACGGGCTAAAGGCTCTCTCTGGTGCTCGTATCATGTCAAACCAGATCGAGGCTGCTAGAAAAGCTCTTTCAAGAGCAGTTGGAAAGACAGGAAAGGTTTGGATAAGAATCTTCCCAGACATGCCTCTTACAAAGAAGCCAGCTGAAGTAAAGCTTGGAAAGGGTAAGGGAGATTTGTTTGGTTATTGTGCTCCAGTAAAACCAGGAAGAGTTATTTTTGAAGTTGATGGTGTTACAGACGCTGTTGCAAGAGAAGCTTTGAGAAAGGCTGGAACAAAACTTCCACTTAATACAAAGATAGTTTCAGCTACTCATAACTAAACCGCCATGAAAAAGACAAAAATTATAAAAGATAGTGCGACTAAGAGTATAAAGGAGCTTTCAACAACTTTGGCTGAAAAGAGATTGGCTTTGAGAAATTTCCGTTTTTCTGTTGCTGGTAGTAATACTAGAAACGTAAAAGAGGGAACTGCTCTAAAGAAAGACATCGCACGAATCCTTACAGCAATAAGTGCAAAGACTAAGTAATATTTAAATAAAAAACATGGCAAAAACAAAAACAACAAAAGAATCAGTAACAAAAGCTTCCCGAAAGGTTGTTGGAGTTGTAACGTCTGACAAAATGAAGGATACAGTTGTTGTAGAGGTTTCTCGCTTTGTAAAACACCCAAAGTATGGTAAATACACATCTATAAACAAGAAGTTCAAAGCTCATGATGCTGGAAACACAAAGAAGGTGGGAGACAAGGTTACTATCGAGGAGTGCGCACCAATATCAAAAGATAAGAAATTTCGAGTAATTTAATTTTATAAAACTACCATGGTTCAACCACAATCAATCGTTAAAATAGCTGACAACTCCGGAGGAAAGATCGGACGAGTTTTCAAAGTGCTAGGTAGTTCAAAGAAGAGATATGCTTCTATCGGAGAGCTTGTGGTTATTTCTGTACAGAAAGCAGAACCAAGAAAGACAACAAAGAAGAAGGACGTTTTGTACGCTATTGTTGTTAGACAAAAAGCTCCTTTCAGAAGAAAAGACGGATCATACATTCGATTTGACGAAAACGCAGTTGTTATCGTTATGAAAGACGCAAAGAAAAAAGAACCAGTAGCAGGACGTGTATTCGGTCCAATACCACGAGAGATAGGAGATGTTGGTTATCAGAAGATTATTTCTCTAGCCCCTGAAGTAGTATAAAACTTAATTTCAATATTATGCATGTAAAAAAAGACGACAAAGTAATAGTGCTCTCAGGTAAAGACAAAGGTAAAACAGGTACCGTAACAAAGTCATTCCCAAAGGAAAACAGAGTTATAGTTTCTGGTGTGAATGTTTTAAAGGTGCACCAGAAAGCTCGAAAGAGTGGAGAGAAGGGGCAGATAATCGACAAGACAATGCCAATCCACGTATCGAATGTAAAGAAAGCTAAATAAAAACCATGGAAACTATTAAATCAAAAACAACAAAGGCATTCGACGCTCTAAAAGGAGAGTTCGGCTACAAGAATGCAATGCAGGCACCAAAGATCATGAAAGTGGTTGTTGCTTCTGGTATCGGATCTATCAAAGACAAGAAGAAAATTGAACTTGTTGCAGACAGACTTTCAAAAATCACAGGACAAAAGCCAGCTAGAAAGGGAGCAAAGATTTCTATTGCAGCTTTCAAAGTTCGAGAAGGAGATCCAGTTGGAATGCAAATAACTCTAAGAGGTCAGAGAATGTACGATTTTCTAGACAGACTAGTGAACATTGCTCTTCCTAGAACAAAAGACTTCCGTGGTATTTCTGCAAACGGCATCGACGAGATGGGTAACTACACTCTAGGTATCAAAGAAAACACTATTTTTCCAGAGTCATCTGACGAAGACTTGAAAGACGTTTTCGGACTATCAGTTGCAGTCGTAACAAACATAAAGAACCCAAAGGAAACAAAAGCTTTCCTAACTCACTTAGGATTCCCATTTAAGAAAGTAGAAACAAAGGAGGCAAAGCCAAAGGCGGATCCATCAAAGAAAGGGGGATCACGAGCTCCAAAGAAATAAAAAACAAAGAACCCTCACGGGTTCTTTGTTTTTTGACTCTGCATTATTATCCATGGTATAAATCATGAGGAGATCACCTATGAGAGTGCTTTTAGCGGAAGATCATCCTCTGATTAGTTATCTGATGGTTGGCATGCTGGAGTCTCTGGGACACGAGGTAGTGGCTGTCTGGGACGGTTGTGAGGCAAAGGCCTGCCTCCTTAGGGGCGAGGTTTTCAATGTAATCATCACGGACAATGAGATGCCTGGTATGAATGGCGTGGATCTCGTTGTCTGGTTCGTAACAGAGTTTGAGGTGACGCGGAAGACAAAGGTGATCATCTCAAGCGGATGCGACTCGCCCAGGATTGGAGAACTCTGCGACAAATACGCAGATGTCTTCTCATTACCAAAGCCTGTAGACGTGGGTCGTCTAGAGGCGCACCTTTCTTAGGGTCTAGGGTCAGGCAAAGCCTGACCCTTCGTCATGTTTGACTTTATATAGCATAATTGCTAGTATTACCGACGAGCTTAAGAAGCTCTATTTTAAAAAATGGCAAAAACATCAGTAAAAGCAAGAGCAGCAAAAAAACCGAAATTTGGAACTCGGGCTACTAATCGATGCTTTAGATGTGGACGCGGAAGAGCATTTATGAGAGACTTTGCTTTGTGCAGAATCTGCTTCCGTGAACTTGCCAACGAAGGCAAAATCCCAGGAGTGAAAAAATCATCTTGGTAAAACAAAAACAGTCTAGGTAAGTCTTAACCCACTAGGGAAGAGAAACTACCCAGATATAATAAAAACAAATGACAGACCCAATCGCAGATATGATTATTAGAATGAAGAACGCTTCTGATTCAAAGAAAGAGTCAGTAGTTTTTCCTCATTCAAAACTAAAACTTGCTATCCTTGATGTTCTTTTGAAAGAAGGATTTGTAAAATCTTTTGGAAAGAAAGGAAAGAAAATAGCAAAGTGGATAGAGGTTGGTTTGATCTATGACGAAGGATCACCTCGTATTTCAGGTGTAGAGAGAGTTTCAAAAACTTCAAAAAGAGTTTACAACAAAACAAAAGATATCAGAAAAGTTAAGAACGGCGTTGGAGTTCTAGTTCTCTCTACTCCAAAAGGCATTATGACTGACAAGATGGCAAAGGAAGCAAAGGTTGGAGGAGAAGCTATGTTCAAGATCTGGTAATAAATTTTAAAAAAACAAATGTCACGAATCGGTAAAAAAGTAATAGCAATCCCAGCAAAGACAGAAGTAACACTTTTGAACGGTCTTTTGACTGTGAAAGGTCCTTTGGGATCTCTATCAAAAAAGTTCAAAGAGGATATTATTATCAATATTACTCCAGAAGAAATCACTCTTACTCCAAAGAGAGAAACACTAGAGAACAAAGCACTTTGGGGAACATACGCTTCTCATATTATGAACATGACAGCTGGAGCAACTACAGCTTTCGTTAGAAAACTTATTATAGAAGGTATTGGATACAAGTCAGAAGTAAAAGGATCAAACTTGGTTCTAGCACTTGGCTTCTCACACCCAGTAAACGTTCCTATTCCAGAAACTCTAAAAGTTACTGCAGAGAAAAACGTTATTACTGTTACAGGAATGGATAAAGAAGTTGTCGGAGATTTTGTTGCAAAAGTAAGATCTCTTAAGAAACCAGAACCATACAAAGGAAAGGGTATTAGATATGAAGGTGAGGTTGTAAAGAGAAAACAAGGTAAGAAGACAGCATAAAATTTCAAATCATGAAATCACTAAACGCAAAAATAGAAAAAAGAACAAGACGACATGCGAAAATCCGCACACAGATTTCTGGTACATCAGAAAGACCTCGTCTATCTATTTACAAATCAAACAAGCACATCTCTGCTCAGCTTATTGATGACGTAGCAGGTGTTACACTTGTTGGAATTCACTCAAGAGATGTTAAAGGTAAGACTATGATGGAAAAGTCTGCTCTAGTTGGAAAAGCTATTGCAGAGAAAGGAAAATCTCTAAAGGTAAAAGCAGTTGTGTTTGATCGAGGAGGTTTTATTTATACAGGTTGCGTTAAGGCTTTGGCAGATGCTGCTAGAGAAGGTGGACTACAATTTTAAAAAATATTATGGAACCAGAAATAATCTCAGATGAAATAAAAGTTGAAGAAGTTGCAACGACACCAGTTGTTTCAGATGCTGCACCTCAACATGCTCCAAGAGAATTCAGAAAGAATTCTAGAAAAGCTCCACCTCGAAGAGAGGCTCGTGTTCGACCTGAATTCGACCAGAAAATAGTAAGTATCAGAAGAGTGACTCGTGTTGTGACTGGAGGACGAAGATTCAGTTTCTCTGTTGGTATTGTGATAGGTGACAGAAAAGGACGAGTTGGAGTAGGTCTAGGTAAGGCAGGAGACACACCTATCGCTATCGACAAAGCAGTTAGAGATGCTCGAAAGAACATGATCAAAGTAAACCTAACAAAGACAGGTTCTATTCCTCACGAAGTTGATGCAAAGTATTCAAGTTCAAGAGTTCTTATTATGAGAGCTCCAGGTAAGGGTATTCTAGCCGGCTCATCTGTTAGAACAGTTCTAGAATTTGCAGGAATAAATGAGGTAAGTTCAAAGATCTTTTCTCGAAGTAAAAACAAAGTAAACAACGCAAAGGCAGCAGTAAAGGCTTTGAGTCAGTTGAAACTAAGAAAATAATATGCAAACACACAATCTTAAAAGAGCGAATCCAAATAAGAAATCAAAACAAGTAGGCCGTGGAGGAACACGTGGTAAAACAGCTGGCCGTGGAACAAAAGGTCAGAATGCACGTGCAGGACACAAGAAGCGACCAGAAATTCGAGATTTCATAAAGAGAATTCCAAAACTACGTGGACGTGGTAAAAACATAAACACTAGTATCGAGTTGAAGCCAGTTGTTGTTAACATCGGAACTTTAAATAAACTTTGCAAGAACGGTGACACTATCTCTCCAGAGACTTTGGTAAAACACAGTGTTGTTAACTTGTATAAAGGCTCACTTCCAAAGGTAAAGATCCTTGGAACAGGGGATTTGGATAAAAAACTAGTATTTGAAAACTGCCAAGTTTCTACTTCGGCTAGAGTTGCCATAGAAAAGGCAGGTGGTAGTATAAAGTAAACCAACATGAAAGAATTCATAAATAAAATCAAACTCGTTTTCCAAGACAAAATACTTAGAAAGCGAATATTTTTCACACTTTTCGCTTTAGTTTTGTTTAGAGCGCTTTCTAACGTTGTGATTCCTGGAATAGATCACGCTAGACTAGCTCAATTTTTTGGTAGTAACGAATTTTTTGGTCTACTTAACATTTTCTCAGGAGGAGGATTGGCACAGCTTTCCATAGTTATGTTGGGAGTTGGTCCATACATTACTTCATCTATCATAATGCAACTTTCAACTATTATGTCTTCCAGACTAAAGGAGATGTATCAAGAAGAAGGAGAAGCTGGTAGAAAAAAGTTTTCTCAATACGGCAGAATAATTTCTGTTCCATTGGCTTTATTGCAAGCTTTTAGTTTTATAAAAATACTTGAAAGTCAGCAAATTATTGCACAACTTTCACCGTTTGCATTGGCTACAAACCTTTTAGTTATTACAGCTGGCTCAGTTCTACTTATGTGGATAGGTGAGTTGGTTTCTGAATATGGTATCGGTAATGGACTTTCTCTTATCATATTTGCAGGTATCGTAGCAGCTATTCCTACAAAAATGGTTCAGCTTTATTACTCTTTTGATCCTTCACAAATTCCTGTGTACTTAGTTTTTGCTGCGATTGCTATAATAGTTATTATTGCTGTCGTTATTATCACTGAGGCAGAAAGACCTATTCCTGTTACATACGCAAAGCAGGTTCGAGGAAATCGTGTATACGGAGGAACATCTACATATCTTCCACTTCGTATCAATCAAGCTGGTGTTATACCGATTATCTTTGCGTTGTCTATTCTGCTTTTCCCACAGATGTTACTTAAATTTTTACAGAACTCAGGGAATGTAACTATACAGTCAGTATCCGTAACTCTTCTAAACATATTGGGCAACAGTTGGTTCTACGCTATAGCTTATTTCTTGTTGGTGTTTATATTCACATACTTCTATACAGCAGTTACATTTGATCCAGATCAGATTTCCACAAATCTACAGAAGAATGGAGCATTTATACCAGGAGTTCGTCCAGGCAAGTCAACTTCAGATCATATCGCAAGAATCTTAACTCGTCTTACATTGGTTGGTGCACTATTCTTGGGATTCATCGCAGTTCTTCCGCTTATTATGAGAGGAATTACTGGAATCACCGCATTGTCCGTTGGTGGTACAGCTTTGCTCATCGTTGTCTCTGTTGTTATCGATTTGATCAAGAAGGTAGACGCTCAGGTTTCAATCAGAGAGTACTAGACTTCTCCTTATTTTAAGATGTTGGCTTGTGGTTACGTAGAAAAAAAATTATACTTTGTTATAATTAACAAAGTATAATTTTTTATGTCTCCACAAACTTTAATATTTATCGGCAGATCAGGATGTGGTAAGGGTACACAAATAAAACTTCTTCACGATCTTTTGCAAAAAAAAGATAGTAATACAGAGATATTTTATTTGGAAACTGGTCAACGATTCAGAGATTTTATAAAAGTAGAATCATATTCAGCAACTTTAGCAAAAGCAATTTATGAATCAGGTGAGCGTCAGCCAGACTTTTTAGCGATATGGATGTGGTCGCACCTTCTTGTAGAGTCATTTAAAGGAAGCGAGCATCTTATTGCGGACGGCACACCAAGGTCTCTCTCAGAAGCTATTGCATTTGTTTCCGCTATGAAGTTCTACAAGAGACCTCAGATTTCTGTTGTATATATGAATGTATCTAGAGAGTGGTCTGAAAAAAGACTTGGTGAACGTGGACGGTTCGATGATATAGATCCAGATAAGGTTAAGAAGCGACTTGATTGGTTTGATAGAGACGTGATGCCTGCAGTCGATTACTTTAGGACTAGCTCAGAAGTTAATCTTATAGAAGTTATGGGGGAAAGGACTATTGAGGAAATTAATCAGGATATTGTCCAAAAGCTAGGTTGGTGATAGGGTAAACTAAATGATACAACTCAAAACAAAGGAGGAAATAGAGATAATGAAAGAGGGTGGCAAACGCCACGCTTATATACTGAGAGAAGTTGCAAAGAAGGTTGCGCCAGGGGTTTCTACGAGCCTTCTAGAAGACTATGCAAGAAAGCTTGTAAGTGAGGGTGGGGACATAGCTTCATTCTTGAACTATAAGCCAAAAGGGGCAAGACGTGGTTTCCCGTCCGCTTTGTGTGTATCTGTGAACAACGAGATAGTCCACGGTATACCGAACGAAAAGCCTACTATTTTGCAGGAAGGAGACGTCGTGTCTATTGATCTTGGTTTAACTCATGAAGGTTTAATAACTGACAGCGCAATTACTGTGCCTGTTGGAAAGATTTCACCGGAAAACAGTAAATTATTAAAACATTGTGAAGAAGCTTTATATTTAGGTATAAAGGCCGCGCGAGGTGGATCTTATGTCGGTGATATAGGTTATGCTATAGAATCTTTTGTTAGACCACTAGGATATGGTTTGTGTGAGGGGTTGGCGGGCCATGGTGTCGGCTATAAGGTTCATGAGGATCCTTTTGTTCCAAACAGTGGTCAACCGAAAAGAGGAGAGAAGCTAGTTCCTGGAATGGTGATAGCTATAGAGCCAATGATAACTCTCGGAACTGACGAAATAGTTTTGGGTTCTGACGGGTACACATACAAAACTAAGGACGGTTCGAACTCTGCTCATTTTGAGCACACTATAGCCATAACAGATGGGGATCCAATAATCTTAACTAAATAGATGTCACATTCAAAGAAAGAGAGAACATTGATTATCATAAAACCAGATGGAGTACAAAGAACTCTAATAGGTGAAATAATAAAAAGATACGAGAGGTCCGGATTGAAGCTAGTAGGAATGAAGATGTTGGTTGCAACCGCAGAACATATCGAGAAACACTATACTCTAGATCAAGATTGGAGACGAGTTACCGGTGAAAAAACAATAGCTAGTTATGTAAGTAAGGGTGAGACTCCTTGGACAACTGACCCTTTAGAAGTAACAAGTGTCGTTTTGGATAATCTAAAAAGATTTATGACATCTGGACCTATTATTTCTATGGTTTGGGAGGGTGTACATGCTGTAGAGATAGGTCGCAAGATAACTGGAGGAACAGAACCTCGCTCATCTGATGTCGGGACTATTAGAGGGGATTTTGTTATAGATTCTTATGCTGTGTCTGATGCAGATAAACGATCAGTTAGAAACCTTGTTCATGCTTCTGGATCTGTAAAAGAAGCAGAAATGGAAATAGATCACTGGTTTAAAAAAGATGAACTTGTGGGTTATAGGTTGATTCAAGACGAAATACTGTATGATGTTAATTTAGATGGTTTGTTGGAGTAATTTACAACCTGTTTAAAGTATTTGTGCAAGTTCCAATAGTTTTCTTGCGAGTTATAATGAATTTAGGATTACGTGTGATATTTTCCGATTAAACATTTTTCAGGGAGCTCAAATTTTTGTACCACGATGAGCATTTATTTGTTCTGATGAGTGCAAGTGAGGGCACCCACCTAGTTTTTACTAGGGGAATATCAGCGTAATCCTATTAAGATCCCCACCTTTAATGCGTGGGTATTTTAATTTTTATTTTGATACAATTAAACAACAATGAATAATTATTTGTTCAAACAAACATTTTTTCTGTTCGTGATAATCGGTTTTTTGGATTTTATTGCGAATAAATTTTATTTTTATTACACGATATGGTGGTTTGATATGATAATGCATTTTTCTGCCGGAGTCTGTGTTGGTATGACTATTCTACTCACTTATTTTTATTTTTATAAAGTAAAAGAAGTAAGTTTTTTGAAAACAGTTCTTATGGCGATTATAGGAGTTGCTGTGGTAGGTCTGTTGTGGGAGGTGTACGAACTACTAATAAGAGTAACTTCTTTTGACGATGGGGTGGCCTATTATACAGATACAGCTTCGGATTTGATTCTAGATATCTGTGGAGGTATTTTGGGGTCGCTTTATGCACGACGTTTACTAAGTAAATAGCTATGAATGATCTACAAATTACATTTTGGTCAGGAGTTGGAACAGTTACAGGGGCTAACTTTTTACTTGAATCAACCAGAACAAAAATACTTATAGATTGTGGGCTACTGCAGGGAACATCTGAAGCTTATGAAGAAAACAGTAAGCCTTTTCCATACGATCCAAAAACTATAAATTTTTTGTTTGTGACTCATGCTCACATGGATCATATAGGTAGAGTTTGTAAGTTGGTGAAAGACGGATTTAACGGTGTTATTTATTCTACTCCGGAGACGAAAGAACTTGCTCAAGTAATGCTTCTGGACGCACTTAAGGTGATGAGTATGAAAGAGCGGGAAGTAACAGATGGATTTCATCAAACGCCTCTATATGACCGAGATGATTTTGATAAGACAGGTTCAATCTGGAAGACTATTCCTTATCATGTTAATACAAAGATAAACGAAGAGTTTTCAGTTTATTTAAGAGACGCGGGACATATTTTGGGCTCCTCTATGTACGAGTTTACTCACGACGGTAAAAAAATTGTTTTTACTGGAGACTCTGGAAATTCTCCGGCTCCACTTCTAAAAGATACAGAAGACATAACTGATGCTGACTATCTAATCGTAGACAGTGTTTATGGAGATAGAAACCATGAATCAAAAGACGAAAGAGATCAGAGGTTTAGACAAATCGCCACAGAAACTATAAAAGCAGGTGGAGCTCTTGTTATACCAGCTTTTTCTGTTGAACGTACTCAGGTTATTTTGTACGAGTTAAACAATCTAATAGAAGAAAAAAAGATTCCGTCCGTACCTGTTTTTTTGGATTCACCATTGGGTCTGAAAGTTACAAATATATACGCCAAAACAAAACAAGATTTTAATTCTGGTGTACAAAATGAAATAAAGGGGGGAGACAATATATTCAATTTTCCAAAACTAAACATAACTCATGGTTCACAGGACTCCGTGGCAATAACCAAGACTCCAAATCCAAAAATAATAATAGCTGGTTCAGGGATGTCCTCTGGAGGTAGAATTATTTGGCATGAAATGAATTTTTTACCAGATCCAAATAGCACCATACTACTCATGGGGTATCAGGCAGTTGGTACTTTGGGTAGGAGGATACAAGATAAACCAGGCTCTGTGGAAATAAAGGGTACAATGATACCTATTCGTGCCAGGATAGAAATGATCTCTGGCTACTCATCTCATAAAGATTCAAATGGAATTGTCGAAATGGTCTCCAATACCACAAAAACAGTTAAAAAAGTATTTGTTGTTATGGGAGAGCCAAAATCCTCTACATATCTAGCCCAGAGACTTAGAAATGAGCTAGAAGTTGATGCTATTTATCCTGAAAGGGGAAAGGTCTACAAGCTATCTTGATACGCTGGGGATATAAGTGTATTAAGTATTATCTCTTTCTGATAAACTTAGATGAAGTAGCTATTTAAAATTATGCGTAAAAATTTATTATTTTTTGTCTTTTTAGTTATATTTTTTGCTTCATCGGTAAATATCGTTAATTCTGCAACGCTTGTTTTGTCGCCATCTTCTACTTCGGTTTCTGTTAACAGTACTTTTACTGTAAATATTCTGTTAGATACTACAGGACAGCCGACTTATGGTGTTGATATAAACAGACTCAGGTTCAATCCTGCAATTCTTCAGGTTGTGGATGCAGATGTTGCAACTGCTGGTGTCCAAGTTACATTGGGCTCACTTATGTCTGTTGCAACCCTCAATTCTGCAGATAACACTGGCGGTTCGATTCAACTTTCACAACTTGCAACACCAGGGAATACATTTACAGGTTCAGGAACTTTCGCGACCATAACCTTTAGAGCTATATCAGCGGGGACATCTAACGTAACTTTTGATTTTACCTCTGGAAATGGAACTGATACCAATGTGGCTGGGCTTGGTAGTGACTTGCTAACCTCAGCACCTTCTGCTTCCTATACAGTAAGTGCCTTGGACACAACTCCACCAACTTTGTCTCTTGGGGCACCTTCTGGTTCACTTGTTTATACAACGACTTCAGCAACAATGAGCGTGACGACAAATGAAAACGCTACTTGTCGTTTCTCCACATCTCCAGGTGTTGCATATGCATCTATGACAAGTACATTTACAACAACTGGTTCCACATCCCATTCACAATCTTTGACTGGGCTTACATCCGGAAGTACTTATACCAGGTATGTCCGATGCCAAGATTCATCTTCCAACCCTAACACTACTGATTATGCGATAACTTTTTCTATTGCGAGTCCACCAGATACAACTGCTCCAACAATATCAGCTATTGCAAGTAGTGCAATAACTACAACTGGGGGAACTGTCACATGGACGACAAATGAATCTAGTGATACTCAGGTTGATTATGGTTTAACTACAACTTATGGTCAGTCTTCTACACTAAATACAACTCTTGTTACTAGCCACTCTGTAGCTCTAACAGGACTATCTTCTAACAGTGTTTATAACTACAGAGTTAAATCTAGAGATGCTGCTGGCAACCTTGCTATATCTGCAAATCAAACTTTCACAACTTCTGCTCCTGTGCCAGTTCAGAGAACAGTAGCACTTGTGCTTGAAGGAACAACTGTGCGAAACGTTACAGGATCTATTCAGTATCTAAACACATCTACTGGCTCTGTTTTGGGAACTACTGCTTTAACAACTAACACAGCTGGTCAGGCGACCGTAAGTCTGCCGTCAGGGTTGCCAACCACTGTTAACATAAGACCTCTTATAACAGGATACTTGTCTAGAAATATTACAAACGTAGATACAACATCGACGACTTTAATCACTGTTACAACACCAACTATGCTAGCAGGGGATTTCAATGCGGATCAGATTATTAACTCTCTGGACTTTTCTACGATGAACACAAACTGGTCCACAAGCAATACTTTAACAGATGTTAATAAAGATAGTATAGTTAACTCTCTAGACTTTGCTTATATGTCCAACAACTGGTTGCAAATCGGACAGTAGAGAATAAATTTATAAACTTAAAAACATGAAAACAACAATGAAAATAAAATATTTGGCAGTAGCACTTTTATTCATAGCGTCTACAACTAGTGCGGCAACTTTAACTCTAAGCCCATCTTCTGGCACATATGCTTCAGGAAGTACATTTACTGTGAACGTTCTTTTGGATACAACTGGAGCACAGATAGACGGTGTGGACGTAAGATATTTGCGTTTCAATCCAAATCTTTTACAAGTAGTTGATGCAAACACTAGTGCTTCTGGTATTCAGGTTACACCTGGAACTCTTATGCCAATGACTCTAACAAATACAGTAGATAATATTGGTGGACTTATAACATTTTCACAACTTGTGGCTGGCGGTCAGCACTACCAAGGCTCAGGAACTCTTCTTTCGATTACTTTCCGAGCAGTAAGTGGGGGATCTCCAACTATTACATTTGACGCTGTATCAGGTAGAACAACAGACACTAACGTAGCGTCCAATGGTGGCGAGGTTCTTACTTCTGCCGGATCTGCTACTTTCACTATATCTGGTGCAGTTACTCCTACTGGAGCAATGCCAGCACCTGTCCCAGTAACTCCGATTGTTCCAAATGTTGCAGGGTCTCCAACAACACCTACAACTCCAACATCACCAGTTACAACAAACGGATCTTTGAAGATTTACTTAACTAGAACATTGTCTGTGGGAAGTACTGGAACTGACGTAACAAACTTACAAAACTTTTTGATCGCAACTGGGTATTTGGCAGCGGGTAATAACATCGGTAGTTATGGAAAACTTACTCGAACAGCAGTCCAAAAATACCAGTGTGCAAAAGGTCTGACTTGCAGTGGAACAGAAGCAACCACAGGTTATGGTATGGTTGGTGCAAAAACACGAGCATTACTCGCTGGAGGCACTTCAGCTCCTGTTACAACACCATCTACACCTACAGGAAGCTTGGCTCTAAATAGAACAGTTTACATGGGAGCAAAGGGGGCAGATATTGTTTCACTTCAGAATTTCCTTATTGCAAAAGGATACCTTACTGCAGGAAGTAACAGTGGATTCTTTGGTCAACTAACAAAGACAGCTGTACAGAAATTCCAATGTGAAAAGATGGGTATTTGTTCTGGATCAGAAGGAACAACTGGTTATGGGCTAGTGGGGGCAAAAACTAGAGCTGCTATGACTCAGTAATTAACGCATAAATTCATATAAAACAAAAACCAGTAAAACTGGTTTTTGTTTTATATGAATAAGTAATATAATTAAACGAATGGATCCACAACAAATTCAACCTCCTTTATCTCCTCAACCACAACTCCAAAACAATCACAAATTTATTTGGGTCTTGGTTTCAGTTTTTGTTTTGCTTCTTATCTCTGCTGTTTGTGTTTGGTATTTTCAAATTAGAGAGCAAAAACAGATGGTTAGCGAAGTTGAAAATGAGGTGGTAGATGTAACTGCAGGGTGGAAGACGTATAGAAACGAGGAGTATGGGTTTGAATTATCGTTTAATGATGATTGGAGAGGGTACAGTGTGGAGAAAAAAGATGGCGCTATACATTTCCTTTTTCCAACAACTTATTCTTCACAAAAGGTTCGCTTGCTTACAATCGGCACGACAACAAAATCTGATTGGGAAGAGTATTTAAAATGTGATTGTCCTAGACCGGATTATTTGGCTGAAAAAAATGGCGTCGTGTTTATTACTACAAGACATCAAGATCCTCCTCCAGATCTAACAAATCAATATACGGAAATAAATAAGGTTCTCTCAACTTTTAAATTTGTCTCCGCATCAACAAGTTCTGACATTTCTTCTTGGAAAACTTACCGAAATGAGGAGTATGGGTTTGAATTTAAGTATCCAAGGGGTTGGAAAGTTGATCGTAGTAATGTTCGTGATGTGTCGACTTCAGTTTATGTGTACAATCCTATAATTCAAGACATGGAATATAATATTGAGTTGAATTTTAAAGTTTCCAGTTCGACTGATTTTATTACAAATATAGCTAATGTTGAAAAGGGTGAGAAAATCGTAAAAGAGAACATTGTTTTCAATGGTATTAATTGGACAATATTAAATTATTATTTTGTTAAACAGGACAGTGATCAACCTCCGTACTATAAGGTATTTTACTTTATTATAGACGATGTGTCTTATCGGTTTCTGTCATATACAGATTCAGAATTTAATTTTCCACGCATAGAATTTGATCAGATAATTTCAAGTTTTAAGTTCACCAAGTAACAAAAAACCACCTCTCGGTGGTTTTTTGTTTTAAACTAGGACTGCTTCTTTTTCTGCCTTAAGTGTTTTAACTGGAGTGGCAACTTGATTAGCTATTTTTGCTAGATCCACGATTTTCTTAAATGTCTCTGGATTCTGCTCAACTAGTGTAGCTAGGATCTTTCTGTCTATAAGAACCCCTTTCTTCTTTAGACCTCCCATTAGTTTAGAGTAAGAAGTTCCAAGCTCTTTTGACGCGTATGAGATCTTTACATTCCACATATTTCGAGCATCGCCCTTCTTGTCTCTTCGGTGCGCAAAAGCACTAGCTCCTGCATGGAATATAGCTTCCTGAGCCTGTCTCTCTTTTGTAGAACGTCCATGTCGAAAACCTTTTGTTCTTCGTAGGATATTCTTTCTTGCCTTCAGTGCGTTAACGCCTTTTTTTACTCTTGTCATGTTTTTTTATTAATTTTTTATATAGTGAGCGATGTCTTTGTTACTCATAGGGAAGTTAACATCTCGGTTGCTTGCTTGCTGTGCTCTACGAGACTCCTTTGCACGAAAATGGTTGCGTCCAGTTGCTCGGGCTTTGATCTTGCCGTTCTTACTGACTTTCAGCCTCTTTGTAAATGATTTGTTTGTTTTTGTTGACATGGTATTTTTTTAAATTCCAAACTTAGCTTAGGCTTTCTCAATGATAACACTCAATCCCTTAGGTGATTTTTTGGCTGGATCAGCAATCTTGAATTCTTCTGTCATCAGCTTTAGAACCCTGTCCATTCGCTCTCTCAGGAATTTTTCGTCCATATATTTTGTCCTCCCCGGTAGGAAAAGGTCAATTTTTATACGGTTTCCTTCTTTGAGCCAGCTAGAGGCTTTTTTGGCTTTTAGCTCTAAATCGTGGTCCCCAGTGCCTACTTTTACCTGTATATTCTTGATTTCTACAGTGTGAGCCTTGGTTTTAGCCACCTTTAGCTTCTTGTTTTCAGCATACTGAAATTTACCATAATCCATGATTTTTGCAACTGGTGGGACGGCTTTTGGCGATATTTCAATAAGGTCTAGTCCAGCGTCTCTAGCATGGTCCAATGCTTCCTTAAGCGAGATAACACCTAGGTTCTCACCGTCTTCCCGGATAACACGGAGCTCTGGTGCCTGTATTTGGTTGTTTATTCTAACTGATGTAGACAAAAATATATGTTTAATTTATAAAGATAATCAAAAATGTAAGGAAAATATAGCACGGTTCATGGATATATACAATCTTAGTTAGCTTTCATTGACCCAAGTATAGACATGAAGATTTCTTCTGACTTTTCCTTGTTTATTACCCCAGGGACGGCTTCTGCTCGGTTTTTGTTTGCAACATCTATTGAACCAGTAAATACGGTAATAAGTTTATTGATTATCACTAAAGTTTTTTGATCAGAAACTTTTAGATAGTAGATGGTGTGACCACAGCCCTCTGCTCCTTCAAATATTTGAAAACCTTCTAGATTTCCAACTTTAAATCTGTCTATAAAACCAGGGGAGGGTATTACCTCGTTATTTACAAAGTTCTCTTGGGGTATGTAAGGGCTTTCGGATTTCATAGTTTCGAGTATGTTTTTGTTCACTACACGAAAAGTGACATCAAAGTCTGTCATTGTGTCTATAGTCGTATCTGACTCTCCTTTGAAGTCACAAAAGTCATGATGAGTAAATGGAATCTGGTGATGTATGTTTACAGAATCCGGCGTTGAGCTGGCACTCAATATTTTGGGATAAGTAAAAGCTATGCCCAATCTGGTGTTTGAGTATGAGGCAACTGTTTTGTCCGACACTACTGTTTTTTTACTTTTTAAATAAAAAGGTATTGAAACAGCTAGGATCAAGATTACTACTACTAGTAATGTTTTTTTCATTTTCATAAGTATATCATATCAAGCTGTTGTGTTTGATGAAGATTATTTCTATAATTAACTTCATTAAAGGCTATCTTATAAATTATGAAAAATACATTATGGGCAAAAGTCGGGGTAGTGGCGGTGGCAGTAGTTATAATCGTTATACTTTTTTCTAAGTCTAATAACTCTAGTATAGAAAACGGTGTTAACAACACAAATAATACAGACAACACGAGTTTGAGTAATACTGTAAAAGGTGGGGAAAATGTTTCTACACCAACACCTAGACCGGCAACAGTGAAAACTACTGCAGTTTCTGGCATGAAAACATCTCTTGGAGGAATTTTTACTCAAAAAGGAAACTATCAATGTGATTATGAGTTGGTAACTGACCAAATCAGAAGTTCAAACGTTATATATTATTCAGATGGCAAAATGCGAGGTGAATTCAGAACTACACAAACAAACGGCGGAACCTCTACAATATTTGTTTATGATGGCTCATACCTTTACACATGGACAGAAGGTAAAACTGTAGGAAAGATTTCTCAACCAAAAACTATTTCAGAACTTCCAGGGGTAATACCTCAAGATATAACAAGCGGTAAGGTGCTTGGAACTGGAACAAACAATGTTAGTTATGACTGTCACGCATGGAGTAAGGATGCAAGTAAGCTAGTTAAGCCTTCTTACATAAAGTTTTACTAATAGAGTAATTTAATTACCAATCATGAAAACTGAAAATAAGGAGTTGATGAGACAGGCTAGGGAAGCATTGGTCGGGAAATGGGGATCGGCAGTTGGAGTAACAGCTATCTATATTCTAATAGTCATAGCTTTGCAGTCTATACCGAAAACTGGAGGTTTATTTTCAATTATTTTTACAGGACCATTAACTCTTGGAGCTATTATTTTTGCTTTAGCTATTTCTAGAAAACAGGACGCAAAAGTAGATCAGTTATTTTCTGGATTCAAAAGATTCGGAACAGCTCTAATCGCACATGTTCTTATTGGTGTATTTGTCCTTCTTTGGTCGTTACTTCTTATTGTTCCAGGAATAATCGCAGGTCTTTCTTATGGTATGACGTTTTTCATTTTGGCAGATGACGATAATATTTCTCCAAGGGAAGCAATAAAAATGAGTAAGAAAATGATGTATGGACACAAATGGAAATATTTCAAACTTAGTCTGAGATTTGCTGGTTGGTTTATACTTTCTATCTTAACTTTGGGTATCGGTCTTCTTTGGGTTATACCTTACATGTGGGTGTCCTTGGCAAAGTTCTATGAGGATATAAAAAATGGTGAATCAGTAGTGTAGACCGCTTCGTCTTTCAAATCTCCCCGAAAAATTCTTTCAAACTTTTCTTTCTCCACAATAACAAAAACCACCCTATGGGTGGTTTTTGTTATTGTGGACACCCTGTTAGGAAATTGGAACCAGATAGAGAGTTACATTTTTGGAGCCTACGAAATGATTAAAAGCCTAAATATAGCCAGTTCTAGCAACGAATTAAGTCATTCGGGTATCACATGAGAGTAATTAAATAGCAATTATATCTTTTATATATACTGGCCTACAAAAACATAAGATTTATATACGCAGACTCCGCAGGAAAGTTTGAAAACGTAGCACTACAAAATGCACTCATACAAGCAAAACTACCATGCACAGTCATTGAAGTCGTCTTCTCAAAAGAGAAGTTCGGCACACCCGGGACTGACGGTGCAATTGGAATGCTTGGAAACTTCGGCAAATTCTTAGGCATAATTAGGCCCTAAATGCCCCCGTGTCGATACATGTTAGGGGAAATGCTAGTAGACCCAGAAACCAATTCTTCTTAGAGAGAACCCAGTAAAGCCAAAAACAAGGAGATGCAAAAAGTATGGCCACGGATGTTGGTAGATCGAATCACCAAAAATGAAATGGAGGCAAGCATATAAAATTCCCTGGAAAAGAAGGTAAGTGCCGCTACCTATGACTCTATTGAAAGTAGGGGAGAATCCATTTTTAGAGTTGTAGTGGACGTTACCGTTTCTCGTGACTATTTCGTACAAAATAAAAACAATCAGAAAAATAGAAATACTCAGCCAATGAGATGACCATAATGTGGTTATGACTTCCCAAAACAAACCTGCTGATGAATGTGAATTTGAAATACTTACAGGTTCCATTAAGATTTAGTCGGCTTAATACACTCATTAATAATTTCAGAAAACGATACAATTTTTGTTTTATCAATACCATCCTTTTCGTATAGCATCATTATGTGCTGAGGTTTTCTATGTGATTGTGCTTTGGGTAATTTAGTAACACCAAGCGCATCCTCCAGTTCTCCATCGATAAAAACTATACTACGAGTAAGGTCTGATTTTGTGTTACGAATTAATTCGTTTAAATCTTTATGTTCATCTGCATTTTTATCACTATCAACTAAAACAGAATGACCAATTCCAAATGCACTTAGTAAGTTCATAAAACGATGAGTATTATATTTGCCCATAGTATCCACGATTGTTACATCACCTTCAACACAGTTAAGTTTTCCATCGCCAATCAATCGAGAAATTAATACTCTTTCAGTAGGTCCCTCAACAAGGAGAACATGATTTGCGAAAAATAAACCAGAACGTTCTGGATCGAGCCACAAAAAATACTTAATGGCTTCCATTTCAGGTAAATAATCATCTGAACTCAATTTTGTTTTAAGTTTAGGAAAACTTTTTGCAATGTCATTCAAAACCTGGTTAGTCTCTACAACTTTTGTCCAAGTCTCGTCATCTATTTGTTTTATTTTTGTTACCCCTTCAATTTTGTTGATTTTTATTAGACCCTTGAGTTCGTGTGCATTTTTACTCACAAAATGAGGAGAGTGTGTTGAACACAATACTTGAGTATCTATTCGGGCTGCTAATTTTTGTAATCCATGGGATAAACTTTCTTGTTGTGGTGGATGTAAAAATGCTTCAGGTTCCTCAAAGAGTATTAAGGTATATTCTGGTGAGAACTCTTTCTTTTTCGCTACTTTTGTACTTGTGTATTGTGCAGCAACATCGATTATTGCAAAAATAAACTGTCGCTGAAAACCAGAACCATATTGAGTAACCGCTTGAGGCTCTCCATGATTAGAATCAACAAACTCCTGCTCAATAAGATTCTTTACTATTGTTGTTGAGTTAGGTTGATTTATTTTAAGGTGAAATGTCGCTCCCCATGGTTTTATTCTTGCGTTTAACTCAGATTCAAGCCCTTCAATGGATCGCCCACTAGACCCTTTGTCAGTTTTGATCGAATTGCTAAAAGTAGAGAAATTCTTTTCAAACTCAGTGAAAGCAGAACTTTTGGCAATCACATCCTCAAGTACATCATTTAATAAATCTCTCAACGCAGATGGTCCACTTAATTTAGCGTGATCATCTACCGTGCTGACTGCTGGAATATAAACTAATTTACCAAACTTACCCTTACCAACTGTTTTTGCCCCATGAAAAGGGTCGCCATTTATAGTGTCATCTGTTTTGAAAGCGTAGACTGAACCTTTCATCTCATCTCCGCTAGTATTCTTTTTATCTGTCAAAAAGTACTTTCGGACTTTTAGTTTATTATCATTTAGTTTTGAATAATCAGGTAGGTTATCCCACTCATCTTTTGTTAGTTGATAAGTTAAATCAATCCATGATTCACTTGCATCAGTCGGTGCTATCCAACAGACATCTCTATCTTTATTAAATTTGTATCCGTCTTTTTCGTAAAAACATCGTATAGCATCTACAACCGCACTTTTGCCTGCGTTATTTCCTCCAACCAAAAGAGAATAATCTAAAAGTGAAAAGTTTTCGTCGTGAATGCTTCGGAAATTGTGCAGACTAACTTCTATTAATTTCATATTATTAATCCGAATACTACCTCTTTCCGTGAGAAATACAAGAATAAAAAACAGGTGTGCGCAGATTGCTCTGCGCACACCTATCGGTGTTGTACTGAAAGGTCAGCGACCGTGGCGGTCGTTGTGGGGACCGCTTACGATTTCGACCTCGTCGAAGGAAAGTTCCCGGTCAACAAGTACGATCGGTTGGCCGAAGCCTCCCTTGTACTCGCTGATTGGAATGATGGTACGAGCGCGCGCCCGAGTGAAGTCCGCGACTTCGGCGTCAGTGAGACGGTCACGACCATCAGTGATGGCGTCACAAATCTCCTTTCTCCGCTTGTCGTATTCCGCATGATCGGCGATGTAAATGCCGTTCGCCTGGTTTGGTTTGATGCGGATGACAAATCGCTCTCTGTCTGACCACCGATAGTGGCCAGGGACTTCAAGTGAATCGATCGGAGTTTCCGGTGTCACCTCGCCGATTCCGCACCAGAGAAAGCCTTCGTAGGCGATCTTCGGAACGGTACCGTCGTTGGGGGTACCAAGACATGCCAAGCGATAACCGCCACCGGACATGCCGTAGCGATCTGACGCCTGAAGTTGAGTCGGATCTTCCTTGCCTTGCTTGATTCGTTCTCCGTCGCGGTATTCACCGAAACAGAAGATCGAGCCAACAGACTCGGGAAGTGCAACTGCAACTGCCGGCGCGAACGCATCCACCTTTTCCGTAGGGATTGGGTGCGACACGATCATCGCCAATACGATTTCTTCGAGATACTGCTTGAACTCCGCCATCACCTCAGAGGTGCGGAAGAGTTTCGGCTCGTCTCCTTCAGGATCGTATTCGCGATTCAGATCGTTGGTGTGAACCAGAACAGGTGGGCGACGGCCCGAATGCGTGTGATGCATTTGAGACAACGCTGCCTGATCACCGGTGAGATGAGCCATCAAGAAGCCAACTGCTTCGAACGATGCCCCTCCGGTTGCCCGACAGTCACAGCCTCCCTTGTACTCGAGGTACATCTTCGGCTCGCCGTACAACTTGCTGTTGACCTTCGAGCCGTTGAAGAACTTCTCGCGATCCGTCTCCCAGTCGTTGCCGACGTAGAGGTAGAAGGTGGGACCAGATTCGTCTTCGTAGACACTGATCTCCTTCTTTGGAATCGCGATGTCGTTCACTGCAGCGATGTCGTTGTAACGCCCGCCGTCCATCAGTCGCTGTTTGCGACAGAACCGGATTTTGAAATCCGGACCTTTGATGTTGGATACGTTGCGGAACTTCTGCTCACCCGAGCCGTACTCATGGAAGTCCACGGTGATGCCGGGAACTTGCCAGTTACGAATCTCGAGTTCGCGAACGATTTTCCCGCAGACCTCATCGAAGGGGAACTGTCGGGAAGTGGGATAGAGAAATTGCATCTGCTTGCTCCTTTCTGTTTGCTGTGTTTGCTCGTCGGACAGTTTCCAAAACCGTCCCTGCTTTGCACGCCACCCAGCGCGCTTCTGTCGAAGTTTTCCGAGAAAAACCATCATGCCTTCTTCCGGCCACTCACTCTCTTCCCAAACTGTCGGTTCAAGTGAAAATGTCACTGAACCGTCCAGCTGAGTTGAAGTGGCAACCGCGAAGGGACCATGCTTGCCTTCTCGGATCACCTTCTGCACTACTGCCTTGATGGTGTCCAAGTTTTTCTTTCCTTCTTTTTCGAAGAACATTACTACGCACTCCGTAGCGAGATTACCAAATAGTTCGGCAACACAACAATACTAGCATATTATGTGCCATCTGTCAAGTAATTTTTATTCATAATATGGCTCTAATTAAGGGTATAAACACATGTATAAAGTTATAAACAGATTGGATTTTGACATCTATTTTTGGTTGCGGCACAATTTACTTATCCGTTCTTTCACAACTAAAAAGATTCTTTCTCGGCAATCGAGCCGAAGTCGACAATACAATGAAGACTCTCTTCGCAGATGACAATCCAATGTCAAAAGCAGGTCCAACACTTTGATGTGATGGTTCTACTTTTGATCTTGTATTCAAGACAAAAAAGACCCACAGAGTGTAGGGTCTTTTTTGATACGAGGTAATCTCGAACGCTAAAAACCAAGAAGCCCGTTACTCACTGGGCAAGTACTCAAATTAGCGTTCGAGAACTTGTTTAGTGAAAAGCGGGCTTCTTTATGTTATCGCAAGAAGTCATTGAGCAAAAAGAAATAGAGCGTCTATCGATCGAGAAGTGTAAAGAACTCCTCGGAGAGGATGGAGAAAATATGTCCGACAAACAGGTCGAGGAATTTCGTGATGCCTTATACACCCTTGTAGACAACGTACTGGATAAGTATTTAGAAGTTAGTAATGTATGTCATGAACATGAATGATACTAAAACAAGAGCATTGATTTATTGTAGGGTGTCCTCAAAACGTCAAAAAACTGAAGGCCATGGACTTGATAGTCAGGAGCATCGATGTAGGGAGTATGCAATATCAAAAGGTTACGAAATAGAGGAGATTTTTAGGGATGATATTACTGGAGGGGGAGATTTTATGCTGCGACCGGCAATGAGGGAACTGATTTTGTATGTCGATAAAAGACCGCATAAAAAGTACATTGTAATTTTTGATGATCTAAAACGTTTCGCTCGTGATACAGAGTTCCACTTTAAATTAAGGACGGCTTTAAAAGTCCGTGGCATCAAACCTGAATGTTTAAACTATAACTTTGATGATACACCAGAGGGTGTGTTTGTTGAGACAATTTTTGCTGCACAGGGTCAATTAGAAAAAGACCAGAACAAAAGGCAAGTTATTCAAAAGCAAAGCGCAAGACTTGAGAAAGGTTATTGGCCTTTCTATCCTCCACCAGGCTATATTCAAAAAGAATATCCAATGCACGGGAAATTATTAGTGCCAGTTGAGCCACAAGCAAGTCTCATTAGAGAAGTCTTCGAAGGATTTGCTTCAGATCGTTTTGTAACTCAAGTAGATATTGTAAAGTTTCTACGAGGAACGAATTATAGTAAGCGTCCTATTTATCATGGTGGTGTCCACAGAATGCTTAAGAGAGTTGTCTATGCGGGATACGTTCAGAGAGATGAATGGGAGGTATCAAGACGGAAAGGACAGCACGAAGGAATTATTAGCCTTGAAACTTTTGAAAAAGTACAAGCAAAATTAAGTGGGAGACCAAGGTTACCGGTAAGAAAAAGTGATAAGTTAGATTTTGTTTTGAGAGGTTTTATAGTTTGCCCATTTTGTCAGCATGCTATGACTGCAAGCTGGAGTAGGGGAAGAAATAAAATGTTTCGTTATTATCGATGCAACATGCCAACATGCGTAAGACATAATAAAAGTGTAAATGGAAATTGGGTAGATGAGGAATTTAAAAAGTTCCTTAAAAATGTTTGTCCAAAACCAGCCACAATTCGTTTAGCAAAGGAAGTGGTAGCAGATGTCTGGCGCAATAAAATAAAAAATCTAGATAACCAACAATCTCAGATTGAAAAAAGACTTACAGAATCACGAAAAAACATAGATGCTCTATCTGACCGTGTAATTAAAGCGGTGGATGAAAATATCGTACATATTTACGAAGAAAAAATTCTTGCATATAAAAAAGAAGGCGAGGTTCTTCAAGAAAAACTGACTAATATGAGTTTGGCATCAGTAAGTTTTGAAACCGCTTTAGAATTGGTGTTTGAATTTCTAAAAAACCCAGTAGTTATGTGGGAAAAAGAGGATATAGACGCAAAAAGACTAGTCCTAAAACTAGTCTTTGCGGAAAAATTAGTGCTTCACCCAGATTTGGGTTTTGAAACCGCTCAAAAGTCTTTACTTATAGGTCTATTTGAGCAAATTTCTACAAAAAGTTTTCAAGATGTGGAGAAGGGGGGATTTGAACCCCCGTGCAAATAAGTTTTGGCAATGTTTCTACACGACGTAGTGGGTTTTATTTTTCTTAACTTTTATTCTCGAAACCAACAAAATAAATAAAAGTCCAGTTTTCTTTGATTCGGAGTTTGCTCGAAACTAAACAGCCCCTAGTCCGAAGTTATATCAACTACATTCCGTAACAGACTTAGGGAAGTAGCCGCCGTTTTGGATTAATCTAAAAGATTAAGCGAAAGCGAGAGCGAAGTCGTTCGCCATAAATGGTGAACGAATTGCTTTTGCAAAGGTGTTTTTAGCATCTATGCTTTGAAGTAGTTTGAAGAGTTGCTTCAGCTCTGTCGTGCACATTGTCAAAGAATTTACTTGTCTATGCCTGTCATCCCCCTAAAATAAACTTAATTTCGTGGACTCATAAGAAATTTACTTTAGGCGAATTTCAAGTTACTTGTCTGAAAACTCTCTTCTTACATCTCTCTCGGTATTTTGTTTTTTGATAGACTCACGTTTGTCGTATTTTTTCTTACCTTTTCCGACACCCAGGTCTACCTTTAAAACTCTACCTTTATTATACACTGAAAGTGGGGCAATTGTCAATCCTTTAGTTTTCTCAACTTTAGCCAATTCCAGGATCTCTTTTTTGGTCAAAAGTAGCTTGCGTGTCCTTCGTGGGTCATATCCCTCTGGGGCATTCTTTTCTTGGAATGGTGGTATATAACTACCTATAAGATAGGCCTCGTTTCCCCGAACTGTTACATGAGACCCCTCCAGAGAACCCTGACCTTTTCTTAGTGATTTTACCTCAAATCCAAAAAGCTCCATACCTGCAGTATATTTTTCTTGGATTTCATAATCAAAACTCGCTTTTCTGTTGGTAATAAGACTCATATTTGAGGATTATATCACAAAAAAATTCACTTTTATTTTAGTCAATTTCATGTATACTGGGGCTAATTATGACTACACCACAAACACCAGAAAAGAAAAAAATAATAATCAAAAAAATGAACAGCAAAGAACCAAAGGGGGGATCAATCCTTAGTTATGTTGTATCTGTCATTGTTATTTTCATTGTACTTTCTAGTGTCTATTCTCTGATCAGAAATATCTCATCTGATAAGACAGAAGTTCTTCCTATCTCTCAAATCTCAAGCGATATCAAGGCTAATCTGGTAGACAACATAGTCGTAGAAGGTGATGCTTTGGAAATAAAATACAAATCCGGAACTACTACTGTTTCCAAGAAAGAAGAAGGAGTGGCTTTAACTCAAACACTTGTTAATTACGGAGTTACAAAGGAGGAGATAGGTAGAGTAAAAATGGTTATAAAAAACGAAAGCAGTTTTGTTTACTGGCTTTTAAATCTCTCACCGATTATTTTCCCAATATTATTTATTTTAGTTTTCATTTGGTTTATCACTCGTCAGGTCAAAGGTGCTGGCATGCAGGCACTTACTTTCGGACAGTCAAAAGCTCGCATGATAGATCCGAAAGACAAGTCTCAGAGAGTAACATTCAAAGATGTTGCTGGCGCCAAGGAAGCCAAGGAAGAACTGACAGAGATAGTTGATTTTTTGCGTAATCCTAAAAAGTTTTTAGATATCGGTGCAAGAATTCCAAAAGGCATTTTGCTTATGGGTGCACCAGGAACAGGAAAAACTTTGCTTGCTCGTGCTGTAGCAGGTGAAGCAGGAGTAGCATTCTTTTCTATTTCCGGTTCCGAGTTTGTGGAAATGTTTGTGGGGGTTGGTGCTTCACGAGTTAGAGATCTTTTTTTGATGGCAAAGAAGAATTCTCCAGCTATTATTTTCGTAGATGAGATAGACGCAGTGGGTCGTGTTCGAGGTGTTGGAGCTGGAGGTGGAAACGACGAGCGAGAGCAAACATTGAACCAGATACTAGTTGAAATGGATGGTTTTGAACCAAACGAAAAGGTGATAGTGATGGCTGCCACAAACAGACCAGACGTTTTGGACCCAGCACTTCTCCGACCAGGACGTTTCGATCGTAGAGTGACTTTGGATCTACCAGATAGAAAAGACAGAGAAGAAATATTAAAAGTTCATAGTACAAAGAAACCTTTTGGAGAAGATGTAAATCTAGAAGTTATTGCGGAGAGAACCCCAGGTTTTTCTGGTGCAGACCTATATTCTCTTATGAACGAAGGAGCGATCCTTGCTGCTCGTGAAAACAGAACAAAGGTTTCTCAATACGATCTAATACGTTCTATTGAAAAGGTGATGTTGGGACCAGAAAGAAAAAGTCACATCCTTTCTAAAAAAGAAAAAGAACTAACTGCTTATCATGAGGCGGGTCATGCTGTGCTTGCGTCCATACTTCCTTATGCTGATCCAGTTCACAAAATTTCTATAATATCTCGTGGTCGTGCAGCTGGCTACGTGTTACATCTTCCACTCGAAGACAGAAAACTTCAATCTAAAAAAGAATTCTTGGATGACATAGCGGTATCACTTGGGGGGTATGTTACAGAGAAAATGCTTTTCGATGATTTAACAACTGGTCCATCTAACGATTTACAGGTATCTACTGCACTTGCTCGCGATATGGTTACAAAATACGGAATGTCAGATTTGTTGGGACCTGTTGCTCTAGAGGGGCAGGGAGGTAAAGTCCTTTTCGGTAGAGGTGTGGAGGAGAAAGAGTATTCTGAAAAAGTAGGTGCCGACATAGACGCTGAGGTTAGTCGCATAATGCGAGAGGCTTTGAACAAAGCTCACGATACTATTACAGAAAATAGAAAGCTGTTGGATGCTATAGCAAAAAGACTTGTCGAAACAGAAACTATTGAACGAGCAGAATTTGAAACAATATTGGTAACTAACGGTGTAACACCAAAGAAAAAGCTAGATATAGAGCATCAGGCATAGTTGATTTTATTGCCTATATAGTGTGTAATTATATCAGAAAGAAAGGGGGGTGTTTTGGATCACAGAACTTGCAAGAATCTGGTTAGGAAACCTGGTAGGACCGGCCTATCAGTGTGTGGAGGTCAGATTGTGGAGCATGTCAGAGGAGATGCGAGAGGTACTGTCTATGTTATGGAAGAGTTTTGCCAGAAATGTGGACACACACCTTCGAATTTCCCGGTGATCTTTTGGGAGGAAGATCCTCTTTCGACCAGCAGGAGAGTTCACTAAATGAATATACTGACCAAGAGGGGTCGACGTACGCGTCGACTCCTTGTTTGTTTTCAAAAAATTGTTCACTTATCGCCCCATCTCCATTCTGGCTTCTCGCTACGAGCGTAACAGATAATTATTAGAAAAATCGTGTTTATTATAAAAGGCACAACAAAGTTAACTACCACTTCACTACCAGAGTTGGCGAACTTGTCGATGTTTATGGAGTGTAATACGATTGCTACAACATATAGAAGTATTACAGTCCAACCTTCCCATGTGCATGGGTACCAACCCCAACCATAATTTTTTGCCTTAAACCAAAGCTTTTTGTTTTCCATAAAATGTGTTAGTTTGTTATAGTTGTATTGTATCAAAAATACGCGCCTGTAGCTCAGTTGGTTAGAGCACAGAGCTTATAACAGGCAGTGAGGATTTGGCGAAAGTTCACTTTCATCAGAGACGAGCGAACCTGTTATATCAGGATAAAAATTGCGTGCGCTTGTAGCTCAGTTGGTTAGAGCACAGAGCTTATACCTCTGGGGTCCCTGGTTCGAGTCCAGGCAGGCGCACGGAGTTTTGATCCTGAATATACCTCTGGGGTCCTTGGTTCGAGTCCAGGCAGGCGCACACATTGGAAGTACTTGTGCACTTTGCATTACGAACTTTTACATAAATACATTTATTGCTATATTAATAAAGGGGGGTGCTGATGGGAAGGTTGTTCTCGGAAAGTCACCGTTTGTGTCCTTTGGGAGTTGTCCTCTGCTATTTCATCTCTGCTCAGATGGTAGAGGATTCGTATCGGTCGACAGAGACAGTGGTACCGCCCCACCGTCGAGGTCGCCAAAGAGGTGTTAGGCCCGCAACAAAGAAAGAGTTGCGTGGCGCGAGGCAACATCACCTCATACGGCGCATGGGGAGAGTCAGTCGCTGATCAGTTTTCAAGCGTCGAGACGGTCGAGAGTCGGGGAGCGGGTAACTCAGTCAGAGTTGCCCGCCCTTTTTCATTTACTTTTATTCAAAGTGTATTTTTTGTGTTTGAGTTTTAAAATAGTCTTGTATTAACGGATACTTTTTGAACTCTACATCTTCCTCCACGATTTTTATCGCTTCCAGTCTAGAAGCTTCTACCATTTTTATATTTTTGATTCCTTCCATGGCCAAGTCAGAGATGCCCCACTGCTTTCTTCCGTATAGCTCTCCAGCACCTCGTTGAGCCAAGTCGAACTCTGCTAGCTCAAAACCATTCTTTGCTGTGGTTAAGGCTTTCAATCTATCCTTTGTTTTTTGACCTTTACTCTCTGGAAATACATAACAGTATGCTTGATGGTTAGAACGTATGACACGCCCTCGGAGTTGGTGTAATTGGGATAGGCCAAATCTCTCAGCACCTTCGATAATTATCATTGTTGCATTAGGAACATTTACTCCCACTTCAACTACAGAAGTTGCTACTAGTATTTTTGTATTACCTTTGGAAAAATCATCCATTATTTTTTCTTTCTCAGTGGGTGTCATTTTTGAATGGAGTATTTCTATTGTGAAACCTTGGAACACATCCTTTCGAAGTCTCTCTGCTTCCAGGGTAACTGATTTTGCTATGACGGCCATTTCCTTTGTTGGATCGGGTTCATCTATGCGAGGGCAGATAACATATAGTTGTCTACCAGCTTTCATTTCTTTTTTTATCTCTTCGTAAGTAGCATCTCGCTCTGTTGGTAGAATTATTTTTGTGATAATAGGTTTACGGCCAGTTGGCATCTGGTCGAGCAACGTTAAATCTAAATCTCCGTATATTGTTAGAGCCAGAGTTCGGGGGATAGGAGTAGCAGTCATAGAAAGTAGATGTGGCACCACGTCGGTTTTGGATGTAAGTTTTTGTCTTTGTAATGTTCCAAACCTGTGTTGCTCATCAATAACAACATAGGCTAGATATTTAAATGTTACTGATTTCTGTATGAGTGCATGAGTTCCTATAAGTATCGGAACTTCTCCATTTGAAACCCATTTCAAGAGTTGAGTTCTGGATATTTTGGTTGGTTTTGTTGGGTTGCTTTTGGAAGGGAATATCTGACAACCACTTCCAGTTATCAAACCTATTTTGATAGGGAGATGTTCAAAGTAAGTAATAAAGTTTTCGTAGTGTTGTTTGGCTAGTATTTCAGTTGGACACATGTAGGCTGTTTGTAGGTTGCCAAAATCTTTACCATTTGGTCTGGCTTTTGTTGCAACGTATATTGTTGTGGCTGCTACTGCAGTTTTGCCTGAACCTACATCACCCTCCAAAAGTCTGGACATCGGGTACCCTCTATCAAAATCAGTTGTAATAGATTCTATCGCCTTGATCTGAGACTCTGTGGGTTCAAATGGAAATCTTTTTACAAAATCAGTAATGTCCTTTTGACTGGTTTTAATAATGAAACTACTTTTTTTGGTCCACAGTTTTTTTTCTTGTTGCTTTTGAAGTTGTATAAAAAATATCTCTTGGAAGGCAAATCTCTTTCTTGCAGACAATCCGTCTGATTCATTTTTTGGAGCGTGAATCCATATAAATGCTGTTTTTATGCTAGGTAGGTTATATTTTTTTAGTATATATTCTGGTATAGGGTCCTTTATTCCATCAAGGACACCAGAACTAAATATTTTTTGAATCGTATGATAAATCCAATACGAAGTTATTCCTTTGCTCTCTGGATAAACAGGGTAAAGGACATTCGTATTGTCTTTTTCTGCTGTGTGAGTAAACAAAGATTCACCTACAGCGTTGGGTAGTTCTCTTACTACCTCAATTTTAGGATTACTCATATAAAGTTCGTCTCTACGAGTGGATATTTTACCTTCAACTCTTACTAGTTGACCTTCGTGAATCATTTTGGCTATGTAAGGTTGGTTAAACCAAACCATCTTTATTCTGCCTGTGTCGTCTTCAACGATCGCTTCTGACATTGGGATTTTTTTTATAAAGGCCTTGCTAGTTTTGATACCAGATATCTTGCCAAACACAGTAACACTGTCACCCTTGGCAACCGAGTCTACGGTCCTGACTTCGCTTGTATCACCGTATCTAATGGGAAAGTAATACAAAAGGTCCTCAACTGTAGAGATACCCATTTTTTCTAGGGCTTTTCTTTGGGTTTCTAATATTCTAAATTGACTTGCTAATGGAGAGTTTAGTATCACACTACTTATTGTATCTTTTAGTTAATATAATACAAACTTGACTCTGGGCGTAAGGGAGTTTTCTTGTTTTGAATAGAAAAGCTTCTGGTTTTGGAAATATTTTTAAAATAGATAAAAACCACCGGTTATGGTGGTTTTTATCTTTGGTTTTATAGATTAAAGTCCCGCAGTCGTAACAAAAGAGACTTGTGAGGATGTTGCTGTGTTTCCAGAAGTGTCAGTTGAGGCAACAATAAAGTAATATGTGGTCGATGTGGCTAAACCAGAGAGACTAAGTGAGTGACTTGTTACATAACTAGCTTCACTTATGTTCGCAGCTCCATTCGTTGAAACTGAAGTCGATGTTCCATACCAGATTCTACTGTTTGAGAGCTCGTTTGTTGTCCAAACCACTCTGGTTGTTGTTCCCAAGAGGTTTGCTGTCCCTACTTGAGATATGACTGGAATGGAAGTGTCACTTACTGGTGGAACTTTATCACATTCCACAACTTTGAACTTAGATTTGCCGTTTTTCTTTCCGTTGTCATCTGTCTTGAACAAACCTGGGGCTACAAGGTGTCCTGGAGGAACTTTTATACAGTATTCTGTATCATTATTTTTCTTAAGACCCAACTCTCTTATAAGTTTGTTTAGTTGGTTTAGTGTTTTAGGTCCAGCATAGCCTACCTGTTCGTAGCCGTGTTTTTTTTGGAACTTCTTAAGAGCGTCTTTTGTTGTACTTCCAAAAAATCCATCTATTGTGCCATTTGGAAATATAGAAGGGTCTGATGCTAGGAGAGTCTGTAGGCGAACGATATCTTCACCACTCATCCCTTGTTTCAGGTTTCTAATAAGTTGAATCGAGCCAGAAACATTTGTGTTGGCTATTGTTACCTCCCTTTGAGCATTTTGAAGAGTTGCAACTTGTGTTTGTAGATTTCTAATTTGTTCTAGCAGTCTCTCTATGTTCACATTTGTACTACTAGTGGTTGTGGAATTTGATCCGTTACTGCCAGTTGTGTCCGCGGAGGTAAATGCTGGTCCTGTTATTAAACAAACTGCCAGCATTATTCCTGCTAATTTATGCATTTTCATAATTAAACGTAATTAAAACTTATAAATAAAACTAATAAATACGAGGATTTCCCTCGTATTTATGAAGACGACCATGGGTTTGTGTTATTACAGTTTATCGTGAATACCAGTACTTTTCTCAAAAGTTATTTTCGTTTTTGTTCAACTTTTTTGACTGCAGAGGCAACGGCTTTTGCAACACGTTTATCAAAAGGATTCGGGATTATGTAGGAAGGGGACAGTTCTTTTTTAGTGACCAAGTTTGCAATAGCTTTGCTAGAGGCTATTTTCATATCTTCGGTTATTTGTTTAGCTCCAGAGTCCAGTGCGCCTCGAAATATCCCCGGGAAAACCAAAACATTATTGATTTGATTTGGGTAGTCGCTTCTTCCTGTTCCAAAAACCTTTATTTTTGTTTTTTTGCTATCTTCTAGGCTTATTTCAGGATTTGGGTTTGCCATTGCAAAAACTATAGGCTCGTTCGCCATTTCTTCCACCCACTCTTTCTTAAGCGCATTTGCTACGGATACTCCTATAAATACGTCAGCATTCTCTAGTGCTTCTTTTAGACTTCCAGAAATCTTTTCTTTGTTGGTTATGTTAGCTACCTTTTGTTTATATGGGTTGAGATCAGTTCTGTTTTTATGGATAGCACCTTTGCTGTCTAGCACGATTATTTTCCCAGGATTAACCCCATATTTGACTAGGAGGTGGGTTGTGGCAATAGCAGCACTTCCAGCACCGTTTATGACTACTTTTATTTCGTTCTCTTTTTTCTTGACGACCTTGAGAGCGTTTATCAATGCAGACAATACGACTATGGCTGTGCCGTGTTGGTCGTCATGCATGACAGGAATATCTAACTCTTTTTTAAGTCTTTCTTCTATTTCAAAACATCTTGGGGCAGAAATATCTTCAAGGTTTATTCCACCAAAACCTACTGAAATATTTTTTATAGTTTTTATTATTTCTTCTGTATCTTGGGTATCCAAACAAATAGGGTAAGCGTCTATATTTCCAAACTCTTTAAACAAAACAGCCTTGCCTTCCATTACTGGCAGAGCTCCGTAGGGACCGATGTTTCCTAAACCCAAAACGGAAGACCCATCTGATACAACCGCCACAGAGTTTGCCTTTATGGTGTATGTTTTTGCTAGTTTTTTTTGTTTTGAAACCACTCTGGATACTTCTGCTACTCCCGGTGTGTAAAGTACAGATAAATCATCTCTATTTTTGAGTGGTGCCCTGCCTCTAACTTCCAGTTTGCCCTTCAGCTTTTTGTGTAATTCTAGCGATTTTTTATAGTAATTCATCTAGCCATTGTAACATTTTTCAAAACCGCAGTGTTGGCTGGAATATGATGGAAACTTCAATTTTCAAATTTGGCGGAGAGACGAGATTCGGTCAAGAATAATTTTTTCGCCGTCGCTCAAAAATTTTCCCTACCTGGACTCGCGACCAGTCGTGCTCGACTGGTACCCGCTCCGTCTTTCGAATCTGCAAGTAAAGCTTCGCTTTACTTCTTCCTGCGGTGATGTATTAACCTTTGCGCGAACCCACTTCGCACGCGCGGAGCGCGTGGTGGCTTGAAACTGCCTCGTACGCTCCGATTGCGTGGTGAAGCG
>JBEBJP010000001.1:0-52162 GCA_040079825.1 Parcubacteria group bacterium | reverse complement strand
AGTTGGGGTTGTCGCGAGAGGTGTAGTTGGTGTTGGAGTAATGGAAACAGAAGGTGTCGTATCTTTTTGTACAAACGTCGCGTCATTTTGGGTCAAACCTGGACTTTGGGTCAGATAAGTACTCGAACTCAAAACTATTTCGTCTATAGCTACACCATCTTCTCTTTGTTGAACTCTAATTGTGTGATTGCCTGTAGATTCAAACTGTATAGTAGGACCTATGCCGTTATAGTTATTGTCATTCCAGCCCCAACCAGATATACCAGTTGAATTTTCTTCCAGAAAGCCTATAAGGCTGTCGACTGTACCGATTCGGTAATGAGGACTACCTACAGTGTCGAGAGAGTCTGAAAACTGAACAAATATAGAATCATTTTGGAAATCATTATTTTCTGCTTCCATTCGAAACCAAATTTGGTACCTTTTTCCTGCTTCAGCATAGAATGTTGCTTCAAAGTAGTTTGATGGATTAGCACTCGCTTCAGTTAATTTGGGAATTCTGTTGTTAGTATTTTTTATTTTCACACCTCCTGATGTGGTGTTATCTTGGATCTTGGTCCATTGCCCGTGTATATTACTGTCTATAATATCCGAAGCGCTAATAACTATATCGCCAACTGCTGCATGTATAATGAGTAGACTGTACACGCTGTAAAAGTACACTCCGAAAAATATCAATATAATCGGTAAGATAAATTTATGTATATGTAGATGTGACATGAACTTCAATATTTTACCATATTATATGAACAGTATGAAATTTATATTAAAACTAATTCATGAAGAATAGGGATAACTGTGGCCAAGATTCATACGTATTTCATCTTTACGTATCCTACATTCCAGGCTTAATTTGGGACACTCAATATATATATTTTAGGTTTAGAAAAAGTCAGATATCCACAGGTGGTCTTTTCACTCGACACATATAGCCGTATAATATAAATATTCGTTTAGTAAAACGGGATGCTCTGAAAAGAGAGAACAGGTCGAATAACGATAAATAATATAGTTTATAAGAATTTAGTAAATAATTTAAAATAATTTAACAATTATGACAACAAAGTTTAATCGAGGTTTTACACTTATTGAATTGCTAGTAGTTATCGCAATTATCGGTATTCTTTCATCAGTAGTTCTTGCTTCACTTAACACAGCTAGAGGTAAGGGTTCAGATGCTGCTATTAAGTCAAACTTAGCTAACATAAGAGCACAGGCTGAGATAATTTATGACAATAACAATCCGAACAGTTACACTGGAACTTGTTCAAACGCGAACGTTGTAGCTCAAATGAACTCTGCAAACTCCGCTGCTGGAACAGGCACTAATGTATCTAACACTTTGACTACTGCAGGAACTGCGACTCAATCAGTTTGTCACGACTCAGCAGGAGCTTGGGCTGCAGGTGTTCCTCTTAAAACATCAAGTGCTAACAGTTGGTGTGTAGACAGTACTGGAACATCTAAACTGCTTACAGCTTCTTTTCTAGGAGCCAATGCAACTGTTTGTCCGTAATATCTTTTGTATCTTAACAAAAAACCGCCGACTGGCGGTTTTTTGTTGTCTGAGTTATCAACATTATTTTTAAGTTTCAAATCATATTATATTGTACAATTAACCTATGGATTTAATATCAATTCTTTTTATTTTTATATTCGGCACACTGATTGGAAGTTTTATAAACGTAGTTGCTTTGCGTTACAATACAGGTCAGTCAATAGTCTCCGGTGGTTCCAAGTGTTTTAACTGCAATACTCCGCTCAAGTGGTTTGAGCTATTTCCAATCATAAGTTTCTTTTATCTCAGGGGAAAGTGTCGAACATGCCAAAGTTCCATATCTAAACAGTATCCTATCGTAGAGTTTTTAACAGGAATAGTTTTTGTTCTTGTTGCTTTACGACAATACAGACTTTGGCCATTGTACTCAGGATTTTCAGACGGCTTAATGTATTCATTATTGTTTTTCCTTTTCTACTCGTTTGTATTTAGTTTGCTTCTTGCTATTGGATTGTACGATATCAAACATAAAATAATCCCGGATGGCTTCGTTTACACTTTTATTATTTTGAGTCTTGGTAAATTAGCGTTATTTTTCTATTGTAATAATTTTATTTTATCTACAAAAGATCTCTTTGATCTTTCAGCTCCTTTTGTTCTATTTGTTTTCTTTGCTTCTATGTGGCTCTTCTCAAAAGGCACTTGGATGGGTTTTGGGGATGCAAAACTTGTTTTTGGTATCGGAGCATTGCTTGGCTTTGTTTCGGGTATTTCCGCAGTGATACTTGGTTTTTGGTTGGGTACTCTATGGGTGATTGTTATGTTTTTAATTCAAAAATTACAAAAAAATACAGGTCAATCACTCAGTTTTCGTTCTGAAATACCTTTTGCTCCGTTTCTCATAGCTGGCGCTATCATCATATTCTTTACCAGATTCGATTTATTGAATATAGGGGATTTTCTAAATCTGGTTTATTAGATCAACTTAATTTGAATTAATGTTTAAAAAAAACAGAGGCTTCACGCTTGTAGAACTTATGGTAGCCATCAGTATTGTTATACTTTTGATGTCTGTGGTTCTTTTTAACTATTTTTCTGTAAACGGTAGCCTGTCTGTTTCATCTGCTGCTCAGGAATTGGCTATAAGTATAAGAGAAGCTCAGTTCTATGGTTTAAATGTTAAACAAACAAGTGCGGGCAGGTTTGATTCTGCATATGGAGTGTATTTTAATCCAGGATCTAATCCTAGTGACTATATTATTTTTGTTGATTCTAATACAAATCCTGGTGATCGAGCTGGTAGATACGATGCTGGCAATGGTTGTGGATCATCAAGTACTGAATGTGTTGAGAGGGTAAATTTAAGAGATGGAGTCACTATCTCAGGTGTCTGTAATGATGACGTTTCTGAGTCTAATTGTTCTTTGAATCCATCTTTACATTCCATGCATATCGTTTTTAAGAGACCTGAACCAGATGCATCTATAAGTTTCGCAAACGGTGGTGGTATAATTACTTCATCATCTCAGTTAGTTGGAAAGATCTACCTGAGGTCTCAAAGTGGTAACACTGCTTATGTATTTGTAAGAAAAACTGGTCAAATAATGGCTAAATAATGACTTACTATAAATTTAAAATAAATAAATTAGGGTTTAGTTTGGTAGAACTCATGGTATCTATTAGTATCGTGACTGTTATTATGTCGGTGGTGCTTTTGGCGCATAATTCGTTTGTAGATAGAGCAAGTCTGTCGTCGTCGTCTCAAGATGTAACTATTTCTATAAGAGAGGCACAGATATACGGCTTAAATACAAGAGAAACTGCAGTGGGGTCAGGTCAATTTGGTTATGCATATGGTGTATATTTTAATCCAACATATAACCCATCAAGTTATTTCATATTCTCAGATAGTAACAGTAATGATTTATATGATGTGGGTAATGGGTGTGGAAGTGGCACAACAGAATGTCTTGAGGAGGTCGTTTTGAAAGATGGTGTAACAGTTGGCAATGTCTGTACGGTAGTTGGTGTTGACGATAGTTGTTCAACTCTTGATGCAGCACACTTTACATTCAAAAGACCTGTGACTGATGCAGTTATATATTTCACTGATAAGAGAGGTAATAATAAAACTTCTATTCAAAAAATCGGAAAGGTTCAACTAAAATCAAAAGACGGTAAGGTCACTTATGTTAATGTTGATAGTGTTGGTCAAGTTACAACTCAAAACTAGTATGCAAAAAACAAATCTAAAAAGAGGTTTTACTTTAATAGAGATAATGGTAGCCTCATCTATTTTTGTAATAATCATTATGTTAAGTTCTGGGTCTATACTTACGATATTTGATGCCAACCAAAAATCAAAAAATCTGAGATCTTCTATGGACAATCTAAACTTTACTCTAGAAAGTATGACTAGAGCTATACGTTTTGGTAGTAGCTATCATTGTAGTTCAAGTAATCCTCCGACTTCTAGCCCTAGAGACTGCGACGATAACCAAGCAGGCTCTAGTACTTTCTATTTTTTGGACGATGCTGGAAACCAAGTAAGATACACTCTTAATTCAGGAACAATTTATAGATCTATCAATGGATCTTCAGACTATGCACTAACATCTAGTGATATCACAATAGATAAGTTAACCTTCAGGGTATATGGTTCAGCTATTTATCCCGATTTGTTTCAACCTCAAGTTATAATAGTTATAAGTGGTCACGTCGGTACAAAAGCTTTTACAAATTCAACCTTCACACTTCACACTAGTATTTCCCAAAGAAGGTTTGATTTTCAATAAATAACATGAGATTAGACATTTATAAAAATAATAGGAAAAAAACAAAAGAATCAGGATTTACTCTGGTTGAGACTCTTGTTGCTGTAGGAATACTCTCTTTGTCTATTCTTTCTACGTTTACTACGGTTCAAAGTGGTCTCCAAAATTCAACGACCGCAAAGGATCAGGTGACTGCTTTTTATTTTATTCAAGATTCAATGGAATATATAAAAAATAAAAGAGACGAAAACGCACTTAATGCTGTAAGTGGTATTTCAACTGCATGGCTTTCAGGTTTGGCAGCTGACCCTTCTGATCCATGCTACTTTGGTAAAATATGTAGGATAGATTCATATGTTGGTACAGGACCTTCCGCAGTTGTGGATTGCCAAAACGATACTGGAAATGTGTGTCAAAATTTACGAAGAGATATGGATTCTGAAAGTCCCACATTTGGACTGGTTGGTTATGACTCAGATTGGACCGCTACAAACTTTAAGAGAGAAATTTGGTTTACTCAAAATTCGTTTGATGATGTGTTGGTTACTATCAGGATGAGTTGGACTAGTAGGGGTGTACCCAAGACGTTCCAGGTTACCCAGCTTTTAATGAATCGTCAATAATATGAAAAATAACAAGGGCTTTACATTGATAATAGCTATAACAACAACATCACTACTTTTGATAGTTAGTTTTGCAGTTTCAAATATAGCTTTGAAACAGTTGGTTCTTGCACACGCTGCTCAAGAGTCTCAGTTTTCTTTTTATAATGCTGACAGTGGAACAGAATGTGCTATATATTGGGACCTAAAGAATTTATACAGTGCATTTGATCCATATCGGACTGCTTCCGATGTCACTTGTAATGGCCAATCCGTTCCTCAAACTAGAGTTATTGGAGCTACTTATGCCACCAGTACAATTACATTTAATTTAACAAAGGGGTGTGTGGTGGTGGATGTTGTAAAAAGAATGGGTGTTGCTACTACCACAAAGATAGATTCTCGGGGTTACAATACATGTGATGTTGGAGCATCTAGAAAATATGAGAGAGCCGTTACTATTTCTTATGATTAGGTTTTAAGTGTTATAATGGCTCAAATGAGTCCTAAAGTATCAAAAGATGTTATAGAAAGACTAGAAAAACTCAAATCAACAATTGAGAAACATAGGCGCTTGTATCATACTCTGGATAAGCCAGAAATATCTGATGAGACATATGATTCTTTGATCTCAGAGCTTGAAAAGATAGAGTCTGACTATCCAGAATTGAAGTCTGTTAGCAGTCCGACTCAAAGAGTGGGTGGAGAACCACTGAAGGAGTTTGTTAAGGTAAATCATACAGTTAGACAGTGGTCGTATGATGACGTTTTTGATTTTGCTGGTTTGCAAAAGTGGGAAGAGAAAACAAAGAATTTTATTAAAAAGGAAGGACTCGAAAATGAAGAGTTGGACTATTGTTGTGAATTGAAAATCGATGGATTAAAAATAATTCTAACTTATAAAAATGGTGAGCTTGTACTTGGTGCAACTAGAGGGGATGGAAGGGTGGGTGAGGATGTAACAAATAATGTGAAAACTATAAAAAGTATTCCGCTTCGTTTGAATAAAAAAGTATCAGTCGTCCTTGCTGGGGAAGCTTGGATTTCAAAAGACGATTTAGAAAAAATAAATAAAACAAGGTTAAAACAAAATGAGCCAGTTTTTGCTAATACTAGAAACTTGGCAGCTGGATCGATTCGACAATTAGATCCTAAAATAGCAGAAGAAAGAAAACTAAATTATTTTGTCTATGACGTAGATAGTATTGAAGGTTCTACTTTTCTAACCCAATCAGAGGAGATAAATTTTTTGAAAGAACTGGGTTTCGATGTAAATCCAAACTTTTCAGTTTTTAAAAGTTTGGATGAAATAGAGAAATATTATCAAATTTGGTCAAAGAAAAAAGACAAACTCCAGTATGGTTTGGATGGAATAGTTATAAAAATAAATTCAAATAAAATCCAAAGAGCTTTGGGATACACAGCCAAATCACCTAGATGGGGTGTTGCTTATAAGTTTCCAGCAGAGCAGGTGACTACCATAGTAGAGGACATTTCTCTTCAGGTAGGCAGAACTGGTGTTTTAACTCCGGTTGCACATTTACGTCCTGTTTTGGTTGCTGGTTCTACAGTATCGCGCGCAACTTTACACAATGAAGATGAAATAAAACGTTTGGATGTGAGGATTGGAGATACTGTTGTGTTGCAAAAAGCGGGTGATGTTATTCCCGATATAGTTTCGGTCGTAAAGGAACTAAGAACACCGAAAATAAAGGAGTACAAATGGCCGACACATGTCGCGGTTTGTGGTGGAGATGGAAGAATCGAACGCATCCCAGGACAAGCTGCTTACAGATGTGTTAATAAGAATTCATTTGAGCAACAAAAAAGAAAATTCTATCATTTCGTTTCAAAAAAATCTTTCGATATAAACGATATGGGACCAAAGATAGTGGATCTGTTACTTGAACAAAATTTGATATCTGAATATGCTGATATTTTCACTTTAAAAAAAGGCGATCTGGTTTCACTTCCTAGATTTGCAGAAAAATCTGCTGATAACCTGATTTCTTCTACAAATAAATCTAAAAATGTAACTTTGGCGAGGCTTTTGGTTGGCTTGTCTATTCCTCAAGTTGGAGAAGAAACTGCCTATGATTTAGCAAAAAGATTTAAACAACTAGATAAACTACAAAATGCCGAATACGAAGAATTGGAGAGGATCGTTGGAGTTGGGCCGATAATAGCTCGATCACTTGTAGATTTTTTTGGGCAAAAAGAAAATAAAAAAAATATATCTAACCTTTTAAAATATATTAAAATAGAAGAAGTAGATACGACTTCTGTTTTGAAGTTACAAGATAAAACTTTTGTGCTTACTGGGGGATTGGAATCGATGTCTAGAGACGAAGCCAAATCAAAAATAAGAAAACTTGGTGGGATAGTGGGAGAAAGTGTATCCAAAAACACTGACTATTTGGTGGCGGGCAACGATCCGGGATCAAAGTTCGATAAAGCCCAGAGTCTTGGGGTGAAAATTCTGACAGAAAATGAATTTTTGGCTTTGTTATAGTTGTGTTATTATGGTCTCATGATAACAAAGGAAGATATACAAAACTTGGCAAATCTTGCCCGTATACAGATTGAACCATCTGAGGCAGAGAGTTTAACTGGTGAAATAGATAATATATTGGGGTATATTGGTCAGATAGAGAATATGAAAGCTGAAGATTTTACACCTTCGTATCCTGTTAAAAATGTCTTGCGTAAAGACGAGGTGACCAATAAGCCAGGGGAGTTTACAGAAGAGATCTTGAACAATGCTCCATCTAGAGAAGGTCAATATCTTAAAGTTAAAAAGATACTACAATGATTGATTTAAAATCTCTCGATATTTCTACTGCTCGTAAGAAAATGGCCAGCAAAGAATTTTCTGCTGTTGATCTGGCTACTGCTTATTTGGAAGAAATAAAAAATAAAAATCCTGAACTAAACGCATATTTGGAAATATATGATGATGTTCTGGATCAAGCAAAAAAAGCTGATGAAAAAATATCCATGGGTCAGAGTCTTCCACTTTTGGGTGTACCTATTGCGATAAAAGATAATATTTTAATCAAAGGAAAGAATGTTTCTGCGTCGTCTAAAATTCTTGAAAATTATGTTGCAACATATGATGCGACTGCTATTTCTAAACTTAAAGAAGCTGGGGCTGTTTTGATTGGCAGAACAAACATGGATGAGTTTGCACTTGGTGGTTCTACAGAGAATTCTGCATTTGGTGTAACTAGAAATCCGTATGATAAGAAAAGGGTCTCTGGTGGTACTTCTGGTGGTTCTGCAGCTTCTGTGGGTAGTTCTACATCACTTTGTGCATTAGGTTCAGATACTGGCGGATCTGTGCGACAGCCGTCTTCTTTTTGTGGGGTAGTTGGGTTAAAACCTACTTACGGATCTGTATCTAGATCTGGTCTAATAGCAGCTACATCTTCTTTTGATGTTATAGGTCCAATAACTAAAACAGTAACTGATTCAGAGATTTTATTTAATGTAATAAAAGGAAAGGATCCATTGGATAGTACTACTATAAGTGAGGAAACATATCCAAAGGATTCTAAAGAGGCTAAAACAATAGGTGTGCCTTGGGATCTTGTTAACAGTGAAGGTATTGATCAAGGTGTGAAGGAGAATTTTAGTGAATCAGTTAAGACTCTTGAAAACTTGGGCTACAAAATAAAAGATGTAAAACTACCGAACTGTCTTGCTTTGTATTACATAATCAACTTTGCGGAGGTTTCCTCAAACCTTTCTCGTTTTGATGGTGTTAAATATGGTCTGCATGTAGACGGAAAAGATTTACTACAAGACTATTTGCTTTCTCGTGGTCAGGGTTTTGGTAAAGAGGCGCGAAGAAGAATATTGCTTGGAACATATGTGCTTTCAGCTGGTTATTACGATGCTTATTATGGAAAAGCACAGAAGGCAAGGGAGCAAGTTCGTAAAGAGTTCAAAGAAGTATTTTCTGAAGTGGATTTGATTTTAACACCGACTTCTCCTGTACCAGCTTGGAAGATAGGGGAAAAGAGTGATCCGCTTTCAATGTACCTAGAAGATATTTTTACTGTTACAGCAAACATTGTGGGAATTCCTGCTATATCTGTTCCATCCGGATTTATGGAAAAAGAAGGAGCTTCATTGCCATTAGGTTTACAAATAATGGCAAATCACGGAAGAGAAGACTTATTGTTTTCTGTTGGAAAGAAGTTCTTGAACGAATAGTATTGTATAATATATTTTATGGCAGATGAGAAAAAACCAGAAGCAAAAGATTCTAAGCCGGCTGGTGTAACAACGGATCCTCTTACAGAGATGATTGCTTTTTTCATAGTTATTTTTCTTATCCTTTCTTTTTTGAATGGTTTGTTCAACTATGTAAATGGTGGCAAATTGTTTTCTTTTAACTGGAAAGCTCCAACAGAAAGGAACATTTGGTTGTCTTTATCCAAGCCTATTTCTTCTGTTCTAAATCCTATTGGAGGTAAGTTTGTTGTAACAAGCAAGACTGCACCTTTATATGATAGTCCTGGAGGCAAACAGATATCTAGCTTTAAGGTTGGTAGTAAGGGAACTATTATTGGGGGTCCAGTGACTATATATGGAGAAAAGTATTGGGAAGTTACATTTGAAGATGGATCCACGGGCTGGGTTTCTGAAAAAGATATAGCTTATATGAAAGATGAAGAACCAGGATTCTTTGCCAAGATTTTTCTTTTGTTTTGGAAGTTAACCTCGTATGTAAAAGTAATATCCATAATTCTTTGCATTATACTTTTTATTTTCATTGTCTATGTTTCAAGAAAACTAGCAAAAATTAGAAACGAAGAGCGATTGCGTTTGTATCCAGGTGGATTTATGACAGGTACTCCGCAAGTCGAGATTGCAAAAAATCCAAATTGGGAACGTATACTAAAATATGTTGATTCTTTGACGGAGAGTGACTGGCGATTGGCTATTTTAGAGGCAGATATTATTCTTTATGATTTATTAGAAATAATGAATCTTCCGGGCGATACAGTGGGGGATAAGCTAAAGTCTGTAGAAAAGAGTGATTTTCTAACTTTAGATAATGCATGGGAGGCGCATAGGGTTAGAAACCAGGTAGCTCACGAAGGTCAGAGTTTTGTCTTGACTCAGCATGAAGCGAGGAGAATAATCGAGTTGTACCGGACGGTTTTTGAAGAGTTTAAAGTAATATAAAACCCCTAGCATGCTAGGGGTTTTATATTACTTGTTGCGGGACCAGGACTTGCACCTGGGTCTGCAGGTTATGAGCCTACCGAGATACTGCTTCTCTATCCCGCTATCGTGATTCATACTACAAGCTTTTACTGTTATATGCAAGTACAACCCTTTGTTTTTATGATTTTTTCTGTTATATTTCTCATATTGTCGGCGTAGCTCAGGTAGTTAGAGCGTGGGACTCATAAGCCCAAGGTCGAAGGTGCAAGTCCTTCCGCCGACACATGAAAAAACTACAATACGTAACCTTGAGGGTGTTTTTGGTCTGTATGGTGACCTGTGCATCCTTCATGTTGTACATTATTTGGAGAGGGGGACCAGATAATTTTGGTGTGGCTAATCAACTTGCTTTCACAGCGTTTATTTTAGGTTTTGGATCTTTCCTTTCTTGGATTGTAACTATAATATTGGAAATTAGAGATAATATTGAAAAAAGATAAAATCTTATTTTATCTAGTTTTATTTGGTTAGGTAAACACCCTGTCACGATGTAAAATATAGTCGTGCCAGTATATAAAAAAGTAAATAAAGATTTTTTTAAAAAATGGAGTCCAGAGATGGCTTATGTTCTTGGTTTTTTCTCCGCGGATGGCTATGTAACAAAAAATAACAGAGGAGCAGAGTTTTTGTGTTTGGAGATATCTGATAAAAAACTTATAAATACAATAAAGACGGTTTTAAAATCTGAGCACAAAATTAGTGTCAGAAAAAAATTTGATAAAATAACTTACAGGTTGCAAATTGGAAGTATTGAAATGTGTAATGATTTAAGAATTTTGGGTATAAAAGAAAGAAAAACTAAAAACTTATCTCTCCCCAAAGTACCGAGCGAATATATAAAAGATTTTGTTAGGGGTTATTTTGATGGAGATGGAAATGTTTGGGTTGGATACATACATAAAGATAGGAAAAAGAGCATGTTGGCTGTGCGTTTGGTTTTAACTTCGTGTTCAAAAGATTTTCTGTCATCTTTGGGTAATAAATTGCTGGAATTTGGTATACAAAATGGGGTTGTCCGTAAGGGTGAGGGTAACTACTACCGGCTGACCTACAGCATAATCAACTCTTTGAAATTATACGATTTTATGTATAATAACCTAGGTACATCAAAACTCTTTCTAAAGAGGAAAAAAGATGTATTTGAAAAGTTTATAAAAATGCGGCCGTAGCTCAATTTGGTTAGAGCACTCCCCTGTAGGATACTGCAGCTTTCTATCGAAATGGTAGATTGAAACTCTTTGGGATATCGGTGAAGGCTAAGTGGTAAGATTTTCGAACCATATGCGAATACCGAGGGAACCCCTCATTTGAGGGGGCGCCGTAGAGACTAGATACCGAAGCACCTAATGATACGAGCAAATCGGATCAATGGTGAAGATATAGTCCACGCCTTTATGAAAATATTGGATAAGTGCACGGGAGAGGTTACCGGTTCAAGTCCGGCCGGCCGCGCCAAAAAATCCCCGAAAGGGGGTTTTTGCGTGACTCGGAAAAAGCTCTGGGAGAGCTTTTGTCCGGACTTGAAAACCTGTGATAGTTTTTTGTGAGTTAACGATACAAAAAACAGAACAGGTGCACTGCCCATGTAATGGGAAAGATTCCGGTCGGCCGCGCAGAATTTTTAGTCTTGTTTTAAGTCACAAAAAGTTCACGGGCGTAGTGGATTAAAACTATGGTAGAATTTTCATAATGATTTCTTTTATCCTTAATCTGCCTTGGACAATATTAGGTCTTATTTTTGCGATACTTTCTATCCCTCTTAAATTCAAAATAAGTAGCAAACCTTTTTGTTTTGTAATTAATGTGAAAAGTTTTCGGTGGTTTTTCTTGTTACGAGGAGTAAGAGCAATTGTGATTGGAAATATAGTTCTTCTAAGTCCAAAAATCTTAGAAAAAGATTTTGAGCACGAGCTCATTCATATCGAGCAATATCAAAGAGAACCTCTAATCCATCCATTTTTGTATTTTTTGCAAAGTTTAAAATATGGGTATAAGAATAATAAATATGAGAAAGAAGCATACGAGAGAGCAGGAAATGTTTATTTAGAATAATAAGTAATTTGAGTTCTAACATCGTCCACTAGGCCGTTCTGGATTATGTTAATATATAAATATGGATAAACCTGGAGTTGGAGTGGGAGTAATTATTCGAAGAGAAAATAGAGTATTACTCGGTAAAAGAAAGAATTCACATGGAGATGGAACTTGGAGTTTTCCTGGTGGAAAATTGGATTTGTGGGAAACACCAGAAGAATGCGCAGTTCGTGAGGTTGAAGAAGAAACAGGCTTAAAAATAAAAAATATTACCAAAAGTATTTATACTAACGATTTATTTAGAGAAGAGGGAAAGCACTTTATAACCTTATTTTTTATAGGTGATTATGATGGAGGTGAAGCAGAACTAAGAGAACCGGATAAATGTGAATCATGGGAATGGTTTGAATGGGACAAATTACCTGAGCCTCTTTTTTATCCACTTAAAAATTATATTGAGCAAGGCATTTCACCATTTCAGTCTTAACATAGTCCACTAGATCTAAAAATGATGGCAATCTAGTTGTAGACTTCAATCAAGTATTTAATGTATCGGGTCACCCAGTAGCGTAAACCTCCTTTTTTTTGCACTTTCATGAGTGCTTCATTGTTCATCTGATAGTCTTAGATCATACCCATATTATGATACAAGACTTTTTCAAAATGGATGTATTTTTTGTTATTGCATCCGTTTTTACTGTAATTATAGGAACATTTATTAGTTTGATTCTTTGGAAAGCTTTAAGACTTTTGGGTAAGGTCGAAGAAGCGCAACGAAGTATAAAATCATTTACAGATAAACTAAAAGATAGATTTAATATTAATAAAAAATAAATAAAATTATACCAAATAAAAACAATAAAAAATCAGGCGAAAACGGTCAGAAGGGAACTTCCACAGGTGTAGGAAGTGAGATGGGAATTGGATTGGTAGCTGTTGGAGCCGCTCTAGCTGCCGGATACTATTTTTACGTAAGTGATAATGCCAAAAAAAATAGAAAAATGGTGGCTAGTTGGGCCACAAGTATGAAAGATGAGATTATGGACAAGGCAAATGATTTAAAGGAGGGTCTCAACAAGGAGTCACTTATGGGTGTTATAGATGAAGTTGCTAAAAACTACTATATGGCCAAAAATGTAACTAAGGAGGATGTGGGTATGGTGGTGAAGGAATTAAAAGATAATTGGTCAAGAGTCATGGAGGAGTTAAAAGAATCAAAAAAGACTGCACAGACCAAGATTTCAAAAGTAAAAAAGAAAAGCAGTCCTGAAAAATAAATATAGGCTACTATATCGATCATTTGTTATGGTATAGTTATGTCATGAAATTTATAAGAATATTCCTTTTGGTTTTAATAATTATAGGTGTTGGTTTGCTATTTACTCAGAAAAAGTGGGTTCCAAAAGTGGTGGATTATATAATAAGTCATGAAAATAATTCCAAGTAGTTTTTATGAGTATGTTTGAATACTCAAAGGAAGAGAGTCTTTTGTTTCGAAAACTAAACTCTCCTGCAAAAATTCAAAATTATTTAAACTCTATAAAGTTTAATTTTGAAGATGAGGGTGTGTGTATGTCTCCAAGAATGGTTATAAAGACAAAAAAAGCCCACTGTATGGAGGGTGCAGTTTTTGCTGCAGCAGTTTTGGAATTTCACGGCTTCAAACCTTTCATTTTGGACTTGAGGTCTACGGAAAAACCTTTTGATTATGATCACGTTATCGCTGTTTTTAAAGCAGACGGTTTTTTTGGTGCTATTACAAAAACTAACCATGCGGTTTTGAGATATAGAGAACCTGTTTACAAAAATCTAAGAGAGCTCGTCATGTCCTTTTTTCATGAGTATTTTTTAAATAATAGTGGGTATAAAACTCTGAGAGAGTACTCCATATTACTTGATTTGAATAAGTTTAATAAAATAAATTGGAGAACAACCGAAGAGGATATTTCTCAAATAACAGAATATTTGGATGATATAAAGCACTTTTCTATTCTCACTAAAAAACAGATAAAAAACCTCAGAAATGCCGACGACGTTGAGATAAAGGCGGGGAAGATAGTGGAATATAACAAGTAGATATTTTTGCTATACTGTTTATATGCAACTGAAGGAAGGAAAAAAAGCCCCAGATTTTCAAACTTTTGATCAAGACGGGAAAACTCAAAAACTGTCCAACTATTTTGGAAAGTGGATTCTTTTGTATTTTTATCCAAAAGACGACACTCCTGGTTGTACAAAAGAAGCTTGTTCTATAAGAGATGCATGGCCAGAATTTAAAAAATTAAAATTGCAGGTTTTTGGTATTAGTATTGATGGGGTAAAAAGTCATAAGAAGTTTGCAGATAAATATGATTTACCTTTTACACTTCTAACTGATGAAGAAAAGGAAATAGTTAGAAAATACAATGTTTGGGGTGAAAAAAGTATGTACGGTAGAAAATATATGGGTGTGTTTAGAACTTCTTTTTTGATAGACCCGAGCGGTAAAATAGCAAAGATCTATGAGAAAGTGAAACCAGAAGTTCATGCAAATGAAATACTGGAAGATATCAAAAAATTGAAGTAATATACGTCGGTTGGAGAGTTGGTGCCGTTGTGGCTTAGTGGTAAAGCACCGTCTTGGTAAGACGGAGATCGCGGGTCCGATTCCCGCCAGCGGCTCAAGAAAAACATGTTTTTCGTGGGGGAATCGGACGACGGAGCGATTCCTGCTTTAGCAAAAGCAGGACGCGAGTCGGTGCCTAGACAAAACATGAGCGACGGCGAATGTTTTAGTCAAAGGAGATTCTCTTGTCGGTAGCTCAAGAAAAACATGTTTAATGTGATATTATTTGAATATTATAAATTATTAAAAATAAATGAAAGGATTCTTGGATTTTATTAGAGAGCAGGGTGTGGTTGGTCTGACAGTTGGTTTTATTTTGGGAGGTGCAGTTTCTAAAACAGTTTCTTCATTGGTGGAAAATATTATTAACCCAATAATAGGTGCGATTTTGGGTAGGGTGGATTTATCTGATAAGGTCTTTTCGATGGGTGGGGTAGCTCTAAAATATGGAGCATTTATATCTACAGTTGTTGATTTTGTAATAATTGCTGCTGTTGTATATTTGGGGGTGAAGATTTTAAAATTGAACCATTTGGACAAGCCTAAGTCATAAAATCGTGTTTTTATGGATGATAAGAATATTCTAAAAAACGAACTCAATAAATTAGAGGACTCCATGCAGATGGCTGATTTTTGGTCTGATAAAGACAGGGCTCAAGCCGTAATTCGTAGAATACAGGAGATAAAGTCTGAAATAGCTGGTGAGGGTAAATATGATTCGGGAGATGCTGTTGTGACTATATTTTCTGGAGCAGGAGGTGACGATGCGGAAGATTTCTCTAGTATTCTCATGGATATGTATTTGAAATTTTGTGACAAAAGAAATTTCAATGTGGCTATTCTACACAAAAATGAAAATGATCATGGAGGCTTTAGAAACATAACCATCGAGGTGTCTGGAAAAGGTGCATATAAAACTTTAAAAAATGAGTCGGGAGTTCATCGTCTCGTTAGGATCTCACCTTTTAATGCAAAGTCTCTTCGCCATACATCTTTTTCAATGGTTGAAGTTATTCCAAAGTTTGAAAAAATTGGTAAAGGTGAGTTGGATATTCCAGAATCAGATATTCGTGTAGAACTTTCAAGGTCTTCTGGTCCAGGAGGGCAAAATGTTAATAAACGTGAGACGGCAGTCCGGGTCGTGCATATCCCGACCAACCTTTCTGCTCAAAGTGATAATGAAAGATCGCAGGGTCAAAATAAGGAAAAGGCTCTCCAAATTCTGTATGGAAAGATATATAAGGCACTAGAGGAAGAGAGAATTTCCAAAGAAAAAGGTATGTATATTTCCAAAACGACTCAAATAGAGTGGGGAAACCAGATCCGTTCTTATGTGCTACATCCCTATAAAATGGTTAAAGATCACCGTACAAACGTGGAAACTTCCAATGTGGAGGCTGTTTTAGACGGGGATTTGGACGAGTTTATCTTGGCCGAGCAGGAACTTTAGGTTATACTAGGAATATGATTCACTTTGATAATGTATCAAAAGTATATACAGATAATTCCGTTGCTTTAGAGGATATATCTTTCTCTATAGAACCAAAAGAATTTGTCTCTATTGTTGGTCATAGTGGGGCTGGTAAAACCACACTGATTAAGATGCTTCTTGCAGAAGAAAAACCAACACAAGGAAAAATATATTTTGAGTCTACAGATATCGCTACTTTAAGAAAGGAACAAATTAACGACTTTCGTAGAAAAGTTGGTGTTGTCTTTCAAGATTTCAGACTTCTCCCAGATAAAAACGTTTATGAAAACATTGCTTTTGCTATGGAGGCAGCAGGCAGAACAGACGAAGAGATAGAAGCAGATGTTCCGCACGTGTTGGATCTTGTGGATCTTAGCAAAAAGATCTGGAACTTTCCTGGAGAGCTCTCTGGTGGAGAAAAGCAAAGAGTATCTATCGCAAGAGCGATAGTAAACCAGCCCGACGTTATTGTGGCCGACGAACCGACAGGAAACTTGGATCCACTGAACACATACGATATTGTGCAGATCTTGAAAAAGATAAATGACCTTGGTACTACGGTTATATTAACTACTCATAACAAGGGGGTTATAGACTCTTTAAAAAAGAGAGTTTTGACGATGGAAGGGGGTAAAATAATACGGGATGATAAAGAGGGTAAGTACGTGATATAATAACTGCCATGTGGACCACGATAAAAAGAGTAATAAGATCAGGTTTCTTTAGTTTTTGGCGAAATGGATTCGTTTCTCTTTCTTCTATCTTGGTTATGACTGTAACTCTCTTTGTTATTGGTTCAACTATTTTTTCTGGTGTTATATTGGGATCAACTTTGGATCAAATAAAAGATAAGGTAGATATAAACGTATATTTTGTAACCAATGCAGATGAGTCAGATATTTTGGCTATGAAGAAAAGTTTGGAGAATCTTCCAGAAGTTCTTTCTCCAGTAGTCTATGTTTCAAGGGAAGATGCTCTAAATGATTTTAAAAAGAGACACGAGAATGATGAGTATACTTTGCAGGCTCTCGATGAATTAGGTGAAAATCCACTTGGAGCAACTTTAAATATTAAAGCAAAGGATCCTTCTCAATACGAGAGTATTGCTAAATTTTTGAATGCAAAAAGTGCACTTTCTACCGAAAATGGTGGACTAATAGACAAAGTTAACTATTATCAGAATCGAGAGACGATAGAGCGACTGTCTTCTATTATAAACTCTGCAAACAGACTTGGTTTAATAATCACAATACTTCTTATCGTTATTTCTGTTTTGATTACTTTCAATACTCTTCGTCTAGTTATATATATGTCTAGAGATGAAATACAGGTTATGCGACTTGTAGGAGCATCTACTTCTTATATAAGAGGGCCATTCTTTATTGCGGGTGCAATATATGGTTTTGTTTCTGCAGTTATTACTCTGGTTTTGTTTTATCCTATTACTCTCTGGCTTGGTAAAACAACACAAGGTTTCTTTGTAGGTTTAAATATATTTAACTACTACACAAGTCACTTTGGACAAATTTTCTTAATAATAGTGGGTTCTGGTGTAATCATCGGTTCATTCTCAAGTTACTTGGCTGTCAGAAAATACCTTAAGGTTTGATTATGAAAAATAAAAATCAGAAATATATATTCGTTTTAGGAGGGGTAATGTCAGGAGTTGGTAAGGGGATTGCGTCGTCTTCAATAGGTAAGATTCTTCAAAGCAAAGGTTTCAAGGTCAATCCAATAAAGGTTGACCCTTATTTAAATGTTGATGCTGGTACTATGAATCCCACAGAACATGGAGAAGTGTTTGTTTTGGATTCTGGACTTGAAACCGATCAGGATATGGGTAACTATGAGAGATTTCTTGAGATGGATTTGATTTCTGAAAACTATATGACCTCAGGTATGGTCTACAAACATGTTATAGAGAAGGAGCGTAATCTGGGTTATCGTGGTAAGTGTGTAGAGGCCATACCCCATATAACAGACGAGATTGTTCGTAGGTGGAAGAAATGCGCAGATCATCACGAGTCGGACATCTCGCTTATAGAAATAGGTGGAACTATAGGAGATTATCAGAATATACTTTTTATCGAAGCTGCTAGAGTTCTAAAGATAAAACATCCAAATGATGTGATGTTTGTGATGGTGTCCTACCTTCCTGTTCCAGGGTCTTTGGGTGAGATGAAAACCAGACCAACCCAAAATGCTGTTAGACAACTTAACTCATATGGAGTTCAGCCAGATATAATAATAGCTCGTGGTCCAGAACCACTAGATCAAAAAAGAAAAGAGAAGATAGCTGTGTCTTGTGCTATAAAACCAGAAAATGTGATATCTGCTCCAGATATAAAGAGTATATACGATGTTCCATTAAACTTTGAAAGAGACAAGATAAGCTCTGTTATATTGAAAACTCTTCACATGAGAAAAAAATCTAACAACAGTGAAATAGAAGACTGGAAAAAATTTGTAGATAAAAGAAGAAATGCTAAGAAAGTTCTAGACATTGCTGTTGTAGGAAAATATTTTGATACTGGCGAGTACACACTTTCGGACGCGTACGTTTCTGTGATTGAAGCGGTAAAGTTTTCTTCATACTGGAAGGATTCGACCACAAACCTAACTTGGATAAATTCAAAAGATTATGAAAAAAATCCAGAGAAGATTAGCGAGCTTTCTAAGTTTGATGGGATAATTGTCCCTGGTGGGTTCGGTGAGAGTGGGATAGAAGGAGTAATAATGACAATCGAATACGCTCGTCGGAACAAGATACCTTATCTAGGACTTTGTTATGGAATGCAACTTGCAGTTATAGAGTATTGCAGAAATGTTATTGGTTGGAAGGATGCACATACAGCAGAAATAAATCCTAAGTCATCTCACGTTGTTATAGATATAATGCCAGACCAGAAGCAAAACTTGGAGAACGGAAACTACGGAGCTACTATGAGACTTGGTGCATACACCGCGAAGCTAAAAGACGGAACTATTGCAAAAAATTCATATAAAGCATCAAGCATTTCCGAAAGACATCGTCATAGATATGAAGTTAATCCTGAGTATGTTGAAGAAATAAAAAAGGCGGGGTTGATTTTCTCTGGCACATCCCCAGACGAAAAGCTTATGGAAATAGCTGAGCTACCAAAATCAGTGCATCCTTTTTTCTTGGGAACTCAGTTTCATCCAGAATTAAAAGCTAGACCGATGAACCCACATCCTTTGTTTACAGCTTTTGTTGAGGCTTGTTTAAAAAATAAAGATAAATAACATGAAAACAAAAATAGCTCTAGTTATTTTAATGATTCTCGGTATGTTTGCGTTTGTATTTTATAAAAATTCTAAAAGAGGAGTTGTATTTGTTACATGTACTTTGGATTCAAAGATCTGTCCTGACGGAAGTTCTGTATCTCGGACCGGGCCACAATGCGACTTTGATGAGTGTCCTACTGTAAAAGAATCAACTGAGGCAAAACTAGGCGAAATGATTTTTACTGGAGGAGTTTATATCACACCTGAAGATGTAGTTTCTGATTCTAGATGTCCAAAAGATGTTCAATGTGTCTGGGCAGGGGAGTTAAAGGTTAGTGTTGTATTAAAAAGCAGTGGTGTTGTAAATCCTACACAAAAAAGAGTAGAGTTGACGATGGGTACTGCGTATAATTTTAATGGCAAGACGGTTACATTGATAGGGAGTACTCCTGATTTGAATTCCAAGGAAAAGATAAAAAAATCGGACTACAGATTTCAATTCCAAGTAAAATAATTTTGTATTATAATAAAGTTATGTCAAAAGGTGAAACACATAGAAAAGAAAAGAAGAAGCCAAAGAAGAATAAGTAGTCTTGGTTTTCACCCAATATTCTTCTTGTAAAAAGCTCTATTTTAGAGTATCTTTTACTCATTGCCAGATCGTCTAATGGTAGGACCGCGCCCTCTGGAGGCGTGTATCTTGGTTCGAGTCCAAGTCTGGCAGCCCTGAGTGCAATTTAGAAAAGTGAGTAAAATCCGGAGCGTCACGCAGTGACGCAAATCGGCAATCCGCCGGAATCCGCCAAGGCATTTTGAAATCTGAAACCAGAATTCGATTCGCCACGGTGGGGTTCGAGCCAATCTTTTTGAGAAAATCTCTTTTCTCTTCGAGATTTTCTCCGGAAGCAATAATTACGGCTTGGTTACAGTCTAAAATAAATTGTTTAGAAAGTTCGAGCCAACGATTGCCTTTTCGTTCAAAATCCTTAAGTTTCTCTGAAAAATCAACTTTTTGGTTGAGGAGCTTTTGCTTTTTCGCGACGTATTCCCCACTCGATATTGTACTGTCCAAATGAGCGTCTAAAAGCTTCTCTAACAACTCCTCAACCTTAATTATCTGATTTTTCAGATTTTGAACGAAAAGGGCGTCTGAGTGGAAGGTGCTCGCTTGTTCCTTGTCTAGTTCAGCGAGCAACCAATCCTTCCACTCTGACGACAAAGAAACTTTTTTGATTGTGTCACTCATCTGTGTTGCGAGGGATTCTTCGCGGACATACGGTTGTGTGCAGACATCTCTCTTTTTAGTACAGCGATAGTAGATATGACCTTTCTTCACTTCGCTTGTAATACCACAACCACATTCTGCACATTTCAAAAGTCCGCGAAAGACATGCTGGTTAATTCCTCGCTTCATCGGATGAGCGTTTCGTAGCATTATCTCGTGACACGCATCAAAAAGTTTCTTTGAAATCGCTGGCTCGTGCTTTCCTTGGTAAAGTTCCTTGTTAAATACAAACATTCCATAATAAAACGGATTACTCAATATCATTTGTGTGTTTGAAATAGAGAGAACTTTACCACTTTTAGATACCAAGCCTTTTTGGGCGAGCAAATCACGGACAGCTTTCAGAGAATAATTCCCTGTGGCGTAGAGTTCAAACATCCGTCTGACGAGGCGAAACCGTTCCGGATCGGGAAGCATCTTTTTGTTTATCATATCGTTCAAATATCCTGTCGGAGCTTGACCGGACTGTTCGCCTCGCCTCACTTTTGTTCTCAAGCCACGTTTTACATTCTCTGAAAGATTGTCCACATAGTATTTGCTCTGCCCAAAAGCGATATTTAACATAAACTTACCTTGAGGAGTGGAATCAAACCAAAACGTCGGGAATTTTAGCTCCAAAATTTTACCGATATCACATAAATAAATAATTTTTCCACCATCAACACTATTTCTCGCCAAACGATCGGGATGCCACGCCAAAATTCCCGAAGCCTTACCTTTTTCCATGAGCGAGAGCATATTGTTGAAAATGGGACGACCAGGTTCTTTGGCGGTTTGTGACTCAATAAAAGTTTCAACAATTTCCAATTGCTCTCGCACAGCAAATTCTTTCAGCTCATCAATCTGCGACTCAATACTTAATATCTGACGATCAGGTTCGTCCGTAGATTTACGAGCATAGAGAAAGAATTTGTTGTTAGACATAGAAAGTTTATGTTAAGTATCGCTTGTAATTATTGCTTCAAGATTGGCTCAATGAGTTACTACTCATACTGCTTTAATAAGCAGGAACCCCATCGTGGCGAATCGAATTCTGGTTTCAGATTTCAAAATGCCTTGGCGGATTCCGGCGGATTGCCGATTTGCGTCACTGCGTGACGCTCCGGATTTTACTCACTTTTCTAAATTGCACTCAGGGCTGTGTTTCTTGAATGAAGTTAGAACTTTTTTCCAAAATAATTCTAACTCTGACTAATGAATTCCGTCACGGCTCGGCATCCGTTCCAGAACACGCTGGGAGCGTGTTCCTCCACTTCTGCCGACCCGCTCCGCCCTCGCCTCGCCACCGTATTCATTCTAGGTTTTTTGGCGCGACTTCCTTTTTGATTTGGTATGTCGGTGGCGGTCTCGGGCTGTTACGATATATCATAACATTGTGATAGACTATAACAATACGATATACTGTGGATAATGAAAAATGAGTCGGCAAAGTTAGGGCTAAATCTGAAAAGAATTAGGACAAAAAAGGCAATATCGCAGGGCGATATTGCTCGGGAGTTAGGACTTAGTCGCGGTTTTATCAGTACTATTGAAAACGGAAAAACAAACCCAACACTCTCAACTATCTCCAAAATTGCAAAATCTCTAGGAGTTTCAACTGACGAACTTTTGAAATAATTATGTCAAAAAAGATAAACGGAAAAGAATATGATGCTTGGTCAAAGGAGGAATTGATCAAGGAGATTGTAAAAATTAAAAGCACGACATATGGGCTTGTTTGGCATCGTGATTTACCTGAAGAAAAAATTGATATTCTCGTTAATCCTGACGCACGAACTCCAAATGAACTATTCCCCAACGAAATGGCGGGTAAGCCATTTCCTGTTTTAAAAGAAGTTAAAGGGAAAGCCATTGAATCTGATAAATCAAAACTCGTTAATCTTTTGATTGAAGGTGACAATTATCATTCTCTTGCTGTTCTTAATTTCACACACCGCGAAGCTGTAGATTTGATATACATTGATCCGCCTTATAATACAGGTAATAACGATTTTATCTATAATGATAAGTTTGTAGACAAAGAGGATAGTTTCAGACACAGTAAATGGCTTTCTTTTATGGAGAAGCGATTAAAACTTTCCCGATTTATTTTAAAAGAAATGGGCGCAATTTTTATAAGTATTGATGATAACGAACAAGCACCATTAAAAATGCTTTGTGATGAAATTTTTGGAGAACAAAATTTTGTATCTACAATAATTTGGCAAAGAGCATATAGTCCAAAGAATCAATCACGCCACATTTCTGTTGATCACGAATACATTTTGGTCTATGCAAAAAATATAGAACATCTTAATGTTCAACTCTTACCTAGAACAGATAAAATGAACGCTCGTTATAAAAATCCTGATAATGACCCACGCGGAGTCTGGAAGCCAGGTGATATAGTCGCAAATGAGGAGCGAAAAAATGGACATTACATTATAACGGGACCAAAGGGAGATAAATTTAATGCTCCTAGTGGTAAACATTGGTCTTACGCACAAGACAACATGCTTGAATTACAAAAAGATAATAGACTTTATTTTGGTAAAAATGGAAATGCCTTCCCGTCCCTCAAGCAATTTTTAGATGAAGTGCAACAAGGACGAAAGGCGTCTACTATATTTCTACATGAACAAGCAGGACACACCGATGAGGCAAAAAAAGAATTAAAGGACTTTTTCGAGCAGTCTGATGAACTTTTTTCTACACCAAAACCGACTCGTTTAATTAAACAGATACTTCAGTTAATTGGAGATAAAAATGCTGTTGTCTTAGACTTTATGGCTGGCTCAGGAACAACTGGACAAGCTGTGCTTGCTTTAAATAAAGAAGATGGAGGAAAAAGGTCTTTTATATTATGTACAAATAATGGTGACGAAAAATCTGAACACAAAATTGCTTCTGATATTTGCTACCCAAGAATTAAAAAATCAATTAAGGGATACAAGAAAACTAAGGGAGATATGGAAGAGGGACTTGGTGGAAATCTGAAATATTACACTACTGATTTTGTCGAGGCTGAGCCGACAGATAAAAATAAAAGAAAATTAGTTAAAGAATCGGCTGATATGCTTTGTATTTTGGAAAATGCTTTTGAGCTTATACAAGAAACAGACGAATTCAAGATTTTCAAAAATACTGATAAATATGTCGGAGTCATTTTCTATGAGGAATCAATAGAGGACTATAAAAAAGCAATTAAAAAAATTAATGGGCATTTCAACACTTATGTTTTTTCTATGGGTGATGACCCGCACGCAAAGAAATTTGTTGATGTTAAGGATAAGGTAACGCTTTGTGCAATACCAGAGGTAATATTGAAAGTGTATCGGGAAATTTTTAAATAATATGATATTTGAATTCAAAAATTATCAAGAAAATGCAGTCGTAAAGTTGAAACGAGAAATCAACGAACTATTAGATACAGACGGAAGTAAAGTTTGTATTTTTAAAGCACCCACTGGTTCTGGTAAAACTCTGATGATGGCAGAGTTTTTGAAGCGTTTAATTGATTCTCGTATAGATAGTAAAAAATTTTCGTTTATATGGATTGCTGTAAATAAATTACACGACCAGAGCAGGAACAATTTAAGAAAATACTATGACCAAAACGGCGTAGGGATAAAATGTTCGTATTTTGAAGATTTAGATGACCGCAAGATTAGCGAAAATGAGATTTTATTCTTGAACTGGGCAAGTATCAATAAAAAAGACAATCTTTATGTGCGCGCAAACGAACGAGATAATAATTTGACGAGTGTTATTGCTCGCACAAAAGATGAGGGCAGAATGATTTTTCTTATTATTGATGAAAGTCATCACACAGCAAATAGTGAAAAATCAAAGGAACTAATACAGGATATTGGACCAAAAATTACGATTGAAGTTTCAGCAACTCCACAACTTGGAGCAAATAGAATCGTGGAGGTGGAACTCAAAGATGTAAAGGATGAGGAGATGATCAAGAAAGAGATTATTATAAATCCGGGCTTTGAGCATTACATTATTGATAAAAAGAAAAGCGATAAATCGGCAGACGAACTCGTGCTTGAAAGTGCGTTAAAAAAGCGAATTGAATTACATAAAAAACTCGAAGCCGAAGGCTCGAGTGTAAATCCTCTTTTACTTATTCAATTACCGGATGCCATGCAGGGAGTATCCGATAAAAAGGATGAGATTATCGCTTTGCTCAAGAAATTTGGTTACACAACAGAAAATGGACGACTCGCGATATATCTCTCTGATAAGGATAATAAAATAAATCTAGCAAATATTGAGAAAAACGAAAACGAAGTTGATGTGATGATATTTAAGCAAGCAATTTCGCTTGGCTGGGATTGTCCTCGTGCGACAATTTTGGTTTTGTTTAGACAATGGCGTGAAGAAAATATCACTTTCTCTATCCAAACACTTGGGCGCATAATGCGTATGCCCGAACAGAAACATTACGCCGATCAAGACTTGAATGTTGGCTATGTATTTACGAGTTTGCAGGATATAAATGTCGCAGAGGATTTGTCGCGTGATTACATTACGACTTTTACAGGACTTAGGATAAAGAATTATAAAAATCTTGATTTGTTATCTTACCACTCAAAACGCTTCCGTGAGGAGACACGACTTTCATCTGATTTCACCCCTCTTTTTATTGAAGCTGGTAAAAAATTGAAATTAAAGGAAAAATTTTCGTTTAAACACAGCATTCTGAAAACAAGTTTAATCGCAAGTGGTCGGATCACTGACGCTGACAAGGAATCAAAAAATATTGAGAAAAAAGGAACACTCGATATTCCTAAAAACGAAGTTGAATTGCAGAACGCATTTGATATGTTTGCTCGAAATAATCTTGCGCCATTCGCACCAGAACAACGCTCAATCGGTCGTATAAAAAGCTCAATATATTCATTTTTCGAAGCATCACGAAACGAAGATGAATGGCCGAAGATTCAAGCCGCTGTTCTTGCAGAAGAAAATCAACAAATAATGACTAACACTATCAATCTTGCAAAAGAGATGTACCAAGAAGAAGTTGGAAAAGGTAAAAATGAGTTACTAAAAAATGAAGAGCCATGGAACGTACCGAAAGTAATAAACTATACCTTATCTTTTGCAAAGAAAGATTACAAAAAATCAATAATACAACCTTATTACACAAGAAAATCTGGAACAGCAACAGAAGATTTGTTTGAGGATAGTCAACTTGAAGTTGATTTCATAGAATTTTTAGAAAAATCAAAATCAGTTGAATGGTGGTTTAAAAATGGGACAAAAGACGGTTCTTATTTTGCTGTACCTCATATTGAGCATGGAGTTGAGAAGCCGTTTTATGTTGATTTTGTTGTAATGCAAAAAGGAGGTCATGTTGGTTTGTTTGATACGAAAGGAGGACTTACTGCTGAAACAGCAAAATCACGAGCCGAAGGACTAGCAAAATATATTACAGAGCAAAACAAGAAAGGTAAAAAATTATATGGTGGGATTGTACTGAAAGAAAAAAATAGTTGGCGTTATCATGATAAGTTGAAATACGAATACAACCCGAATAATCTTAAAGATTGGAAATTTTTAGATTTGAGATAATAATCTATGATTGATTTATTCGGGGATTCAATTGATCCAAAAAAAGCGATTCATGTAAATATCTATTCTGATGAGATATGGCAGACAAAAAATAAAATAACGAGTGAAGTGTGGATATACTCTGTGGCTATTTACGAAAGACTCGATAAGCCAATTCTCGAAGATCTAATAAATCTACGTTATTTAAAAGATAAAGAAGATTGGGAGTCCCGCAAGGAGGAGAATGATACTGATATACATTGGGTAGATTTTGGTAAAGATGCTAACAAGAAATTTATTATAGAAAGATGGTTAAAATTTATACAGGATGATTGTTTTTCAGACAGAAAATTTTACTTTTCTCTCACGGCTATAAACCTTACAAATCTTAACATTGAGGAGTTTAGTGACAAACAAAAGTTAAACTCTATTTACAATAGATTTTTCAGATCGATGCTTCAGTATTCTCTTAAAAAATTCTTTGGATCAGGAGTGGTTGTTGAGAATATCTACCACGAAGAAGGCTCGCAACAAGAACATGATTATTTTGATTGGCATACTATTTTTAAATTAGACCAAGACGAACATTTAAATTTTAAATGCGAAAGAATAGAATTTTTACCAAAAAGCCATAGGGATAATCCTTTATCCAATATACTAGAATTGTGCGATATTCTTGCGGGTATATACAAAGATATTCATTGCGGTATCTTTGAAAGCAAGAAAAATGAGAATAAAAGGGAGATTTTAAACTCAAATATAGTTCAAGAATTATTAATTAAGAGAATTATTCGACAATCTAGAAACACAAATAGTAAATACGGGCATAGTAATAGATTTCATTTATCATTTTTCCCTAAAATAAACTCTGTTCCCGGATCAATTATCAGATCAATGGATAATTATTATGATATATCTAAAATCGATCTAGCTTTTGAGCATAATCCAAATCAATCGAAATTATTTTAATCCACGAATGCTCCAGTTTCTAGAGATATTTTTCCATCACACTTATGATTAAATATTTCTGAGACGAAAACTTTAGCTTTCTTGCCATCTTTCTGTTCTATTTCTTCGTCAGGAACTTTACCCGCTGTACTTTTTAGATGACCAACCATAAGTTCAAATTCTTTTCCGCATTTATCACATTTTAAAATAATTTTCTGTGCCATATTAACTAAAAGTATATCATTTTTTATACAAGAAAAGCTCCACACTGTGAAAGCTGTGAAGCTTTTCAGTGTGGAGCGTTTGCGATCGCCTAGTTCGTGGCGGGTCTCACGTAACCCTTGCGAGTCGTGAGATTGATGTATCCTTCGAGGTACATCGAGCCGAGAACAGCGTGCTCGTCGTAGAGTTTGAACAGCCAGTTGGTACCGTTGCCATCGTTCTCGTTGCCGAGTTCGATCACGTGAACATGGAAGGCCAGGTTGCCGGGAACGAACCTTCGTCCTCCAGCAAGTACTCGGCCAGTGATGTGTGACGGAGCCACTGTGAAGGTGACCTTGCGTCCTTCGTGCCGAAGCCGAAGTGCGTCGAAGAGTTCTTCACGTGATGGACCCGCAACGAGTTCTCTCTGTGCTGTATTGGTCATAACGACCTCCTGTAAACGAACGATTTCCTTTGGTCGAGGTAGGAAAAATAACCCCGTTGCTCCTAGGAGCCACCTATCCATAACGAATAGGAATTCTAGTACTATTATACACCTTCTCAATCTCTTTGTCAAGTCAAAAACGCGGAAAATATGGCTTACCAAATGAGCCGTTTGGTATATAATATGGATATGTCACTATATTTCATTACAGGTAACAAAGGTAAGCTAGCTGAAGTTCAAAGTATTTTAGGAGATGTTGAGGCTCTTGATATTGATTTGCCCGAAATCCAAGAAATGGATGCACACAAAATAATCAAGGCTAAGCTAGAAGAAGCACAGAAGCACCAGAAAGGAGAATTTATTGTTGAGGATAATTCGCTGTATCTCGAAGCTATGAATGGACTTCCTGGACCTTTCATAAAGTGGTTCTTAAAGACTATCCAAAAAGAAGGTTTATATAAATTGGCAGAGACATTTGGAAACTACAACGCAGAAGCAAAAGTTGTAATTGGCTACTCCGATTCATCTGGGAATGTTGAGTTCTTTGAAGGTAATACCAAAGGCACAATAGTTTCTCCACGAGGTGAGGGCGGATTTGGTTGGGACCCAATCTTTCAGCCTGAAGGATACGATAAAACTTTTGGAGAATTGACTGCTGAAGAGAAAAATTCTTTCAGCATGAGAAAAATAGCAGTTGAAAAACTTAAAGAATACTTAAATGCAAATAAAAACTCAATTTGATCATAGAGGAAAAACTTATAAAGTCACTTATACTGACGGAGTTCCCGAATTAGAAACTCCTGATGAGACAAAGGATGGTGTTCATTCGTATTGTTTCTATGGAGACAAACTAGTCATTGTCGGTCACGGAGCAGATAACAACTGGACTCCCCCAGGTGGAGCTATTGAGAAAGGAGAAACATATACTGAAGCCGCTATACGGGAAATAAAAGAAGAATCGAACATGAAAGTTCTTCATATTGAATGTATTGGATATCAAGATGTAGAAGTGTCATATGGAAATGGGATAGCAAGACAATTTAGGATGTTTTGTATTGTTAAACCATATGGAGAATTTGAGAAAGATCCAGATGGAGATATTTTAGAAATAAAACTAATTGATCCAAAAGATTATAAAGAATATATCAAATGGGGTGAGATTGGCGATCATCTCATGAAAAGAGCTTTAGAAATGAAAGAGTATAACTTTGAGGATGTTACTAAGGAGACAGTAGAAAATCCAATTGAACTAGCAAAGAAATTCGCAAGTAAAAAATTTGCTGAAATAGAAACTGGAAATCATTTTCTGGAAGTATGCCAGATTCTTAAAGAAGAGTTTGGAATAGAGGATGAAGAAGTTTTAATTGCCGGACTTCTTCACGACACTCTTGAAGATACTTCTGCTACATATGAGCAAATAGAAAGAATTTTTGGAAAAAGAGTGGCAGATATGGTAGATGAAGTATCTCATCCAAAAGATTACAAAGGAGAACAGGTAAAAGAATACTATGAGAAACTGAAACATATTTCCGATGGAGGAAAAATGATTAAATTAGCTGATTTTAAATCTCATTTAGTTAAATTCATTGGAGCTTTTACAGGAGAAAACAACTTACCTAAATTTACACACACGGAATACACAGACAACATTCTTAGTTTTCTAGAAAACTGTCCTGATTCACCAGCAAAAAATACTGTGTATGATTTGGCAAAAAAGTTTGAGGGTTATATCTTGGGAAATCAAAAATAAATAAACAAAAAACGCCACGATAATATCGTGACGCCACTACAGTTGACCACCACTGCTAGGAGCTCTCTTTTAAGGAGAAGAGCACGAATCCTTTTGTACTACGACTCGGCCATGACAGCAGAGAGAAGCCGGTGTGCCTCGCGCCAGTCTTTCACCTGACTGTTCGCGTAGGTTTTCCAACCCTGCTCGGTGTACGGTTCCGGCTTCACCGGGGGTGCGGACACGATCTCGTCGCCGTTCCAGTGCATGTCCTCCGCCTTCGGACAGTTGGACATCTTGCTGATCAACCGGGGATTCTGAACCCGATTCTCCCAGCTGAACGACTCGGGACCACGTCCTCCACCTTTGATGAAGTGTCGCTTCTCGTCCTTGCCACCGCGTGGTTGAACGAGGAAACCCATCATATCCAGCATGGCGGTGACCATGTCGGAGTGATGGTCGGCGTCGCTGACGATCACGACCGGAATCCCGAGCTCGACGCCTTTCAGCGCGAAGCAGAGGCCGAACGGGAACTCCTTGCCGATCGCCCCGTCGTTCCGCTCGAATTGCGGGCCGAAGGGCATGGCCGGGATGATCCTGTTCCTCTCCGTCTTGAAGTGGAGGTCCGTGAGGATCGCCGAGTAGTCGCCGTGACGTGCGTCGCGCAGGAGCTCGTAGGCTTCGTCGTAGTTGACGACAACTGCCTCCGGAAACTGTGCTCGCGCCGCCGCTTGGTGCTTCAGGGTGTCTTCAATGATCAGAATGTTCTGCATGGTGCCCTCCTATGGGCGAAACTGTTGGGTTTGGCGTAACGCCTCCCCTCTGTTATCTATCTTAGCACACTTCACTCTCTTTGTCAAGTCAAAAACGCTGAAAATACGGCTTACCAAATGAGCCGTTTGGTATATAATATTTAGATGAGTGACGAAATAGCTCCAAATATAGACATCTCATCAGAAGCTCCAATCGAACCACAACCTCAAACGGCTCAAGTACCACCAAGTGAGCCGTTAGTTTCTGAATCTGTTTCGGAAACGAAACAAGTTGAACCCGAACCCGAATCGGTCGAAACCGATTCTGCTCCTGCATCTTCTCCTACACAGGCGGAGCCTGTGTCTCCTAAACCAAATCTCGCAAGAGATTTGCTGAACAAAGCACGATTTGCAATCCAAACTCGAAAAAGAAAGAAACTCGATCACATCATGACTTTGTTCGCGAAGCGAACAAATATAACCAACGATGAAGTAGAAAAGTTTTTGCGTGTATCTGACGCAACAGCAACACGATACCTAGAAATACTGGAGAAAGAAAATAAAATAAAGCAAAGTGGTAAAACTGGAAAAGGAGTTTCGTATTCAAAAATCTAAGGGAGCAAAATGTGTGTGCGAACTGGGAGGGTGGGTCAAACACACAAGATGCAGCCTCGGGCATTTCCGCTAGGGCGTCCGGTATCTGACGAGCGCCGCCGTTTTCAAAGTCTTTTCCAGTCAAATCGGAAGCGACACTACGAACATGAATATGAAAACGAGAAAGGGGGTTGTGCGAGCCGGGTGGGGTGAGCCCTGTTCCGCTCTGCGGAATGCGCCGCGAAGCGGACGCACGAACCGAGGCGAAGCTGGGGGAAGGATTCCTTCCTTCCCCCAAACAGATGTTCTGCATTCCGAGCGAAGCGAGGAATAAGCAGAACTCCTAGCAATCTAGGCGCTCGTAGCCCTAGCGGAAATGCCCGAGGCGGATGCCGAGGGTTGCACCCACGGACTGCCACTAGCGAGAAATAAGCACGAGACAACAAGTGAACGGCTCACATACCACGATATGAGCCGTTATGATAAAATCTAGGAAGCACAGCAAACGTCCGTCACCGAGTGAATTCCGTCAGTTTCTCTTTCAAGAGAAACCCGCCCGAGACCGCCACCGACATACCAAATCAAAAAGGAAGTCGCGCCAAAAAACCTAGAATGAATACGGTGGCGAGGCGAGGGCGGAGCGGGTCGGCAGAAGTGGAGGAACACGCTCCCAGCGTGTTCTGGAACGGATGCCGAGCCGTGACGGAATTCATTAGTCAGAGTTAGAATTATTTTGGAAAAAAGTTCTAACTTCATTCAAGAAACACAGCAAAAAAATATTGTAAATATTTTTGCGTATGGCTTGGACTCGAGCAATTGAAGAATATAGGCATGAAAATAAAAGGATTGTTTAAAACAAAAAACCACTAATCCAAAATAGTGGTTTTTTGTTTTATTTTTAGTCTATTTACTTGACATTTATTTATACAGATGTAACACTAAATATTGGTTCGTTTGTTCAACGAAAGAGTCTCGTAGGGGTAGTCGTATGACACTTCACCACCGGGCTACCGTCTTGAGAGGGATCAAGACGGATCTTGATGCGAAGGCGGCACAGATGTCGCTTTCGGATGCCGATCGCAAGAAGCTTCGGGCAGTCAACGAAGCTTTGGGTCGCATTTCTAACGGCACTTACGGAGAGTGCCAGAACGGCGAGTGTACGAATCGAATCTCGCCAGGCAGGCTCTACGAATTCCCGTGGACCCCCGACTGCTCACTGTGCGCTTCTGTAAAGATGCGACAGGTGAAGCAGGAGCTCGAGAAAGCCAAGGTCGCGTTCGTCTAGCTCTACCCCTCCTCTTCGGCCGTGGTCCCAGCCACGGCAAGTTCTTCTTAATTTGCAAGACAAAATTTGCTCCAAATTGGAGAATGGTCACCTACGCCTCGTCGTGCGGGTGGCCATTTTTTTACCAAAAAAATTGAAATAATGATAGGATTATATTGAGTAAGTTTTCATATCTCCAAACGTCTAAACCGATGGATAAAGAAACATTAAAAAACAGGTTCATTGGTATATACGATGTTCAATCCGACGCTATTTTTAGGTACTGTTTTTTCAGAATTTCTGATCGAGAAGTTGCTACCGATCTTACCCAAGAAACTTTTACGAAGTTATGGGATTATTTGGCAAGTGGCAAAGAAATAAACAATGATCGAGCTTTTATTTTTATGATAGCCAGGAATTTGATAATCGATTATTACAGAAAGAAAAAATCCCTTTCACTTGATGCTATATTGGAAGAAGATGAAGATAAAATGTTTATGTCAGATGAAAACAAAACAAAAGAAGATGCTGATATGTCTGTAGAGGCTAGGTTTGTAATGGATAAGATATCTCTCCTGCCTGCCAATGCACAACAAATTATCTACCTTCGGTTTGTGGAGGGCTTGAATCCAAAAGAGATTGGGGACGTGCTAGGAGTCACGTCAAACGCTGTTTCTGTAAGGGTTATAAGGGCGTTGGATAAGTTACGGGAGTTAACTGGGTATAATATTGAAGATAAATAGTTATATGGAGATGAATGAATTTAAAAAAGGAATAAAAGATATAAAACAAATAGGACTTACCTTGGATGAAAAGGAAAGAATTTTGGCTAACTTGAACGTACATATAAATGAGAAATCTTTGATAGTAAACAAAGAAAAAATTGTTTCTCCTTGGACTAACTTTTTATTCTCACGTGCTTCGTACGCAATCGTAGCTGTTTTGGTTTTGGGAATATCTAGCGTTAATATCTTTAGCGGAGCTGCAAATTCTTTACCTGGGGACAAACTTTACTCACTTAAAGTTGATTTTATTGAACCCTTACAATATACACTCGCGGTTGGTGATGTATCTAGAGCACAATTACAATCTGAAAATTTAAATCAGAGACTTTTGGAAGTTGAAAAGTTGGAGTCAGAAGGTCGTTTAACAAATGAATCTCAGGTTATCGTTGGGGATTTAATAAAAAAGCACACTGATTCCTTCAATACTATAGTTTCAAAAGAAACAAATACAAATGCAATCGTAGTAGAAGACACAAAAGTTGATTTTGAAGCAAAAATAAACGCTCACACAAGAATTCTAGAGATACTTGAAAATAACTCAAAAAGTGAATCAAGCAAAGAAAATATAAATAAAATTAAAAAAGTTATTGCAAAAGAGCCTGTACAGGTAGCTAGTGCAATGTTTGCAACTACTGAGGCAGAGGACGTATCTTCTAGTACTAAAACTCCAGAACCTGCTACTTTTATGGTAATGAAGGCTTCTAAGGTCAACACTAAAGAGGATGTCGTAATTATGGACGTAAATTCAGAAAATGTAGTAGTTTCTTCCTCGACTCCAACACAAAATGATGTATTTGAGATAAAGAAAAAAACAACAGAGAAAATGATAGAAAATTTGAAGAAAGTTATAAATAAAACCAACAATTCAAAAAATACAAGAAAAGATATCCTGGAATATTCAAAAGAAGCTCTGCATGAAGCAGAACAGCATCTAATAAATGCCGAGGAAAATGAGAAAAATGGTAACAGAGGTGAAGCTCTTATAGATTTAACGAACTCTAGAAGATCCGCAAAAGAAGCAGACACTTCATTTGAGGCTAGTGTAAAAATAAAGGAAGATTAAGTAGGGTTTTGCCTGTGGTGTAAAAAAATATATAGGGTGTATAATTAGTGTATGGACGAATCTTTAAAAAACAGAGAAGATGCACTTAGGTTTTTGAAAGAAAATGCGACTGCGGTAGTGGCCACATCTTTTAAGGATCAACCTCGAGCATCTACAGTTTATTATTTTGTGGATGATGATTTTAATTTTTATTTTGCTACAAAGCGAAAAACTAGTAAGTATATAAATGCTGAGTTAAACCCTAACGCTGCTGTTGTAGTTGGATCTGGACCAGAGCATATCTCAGTTCAGTTCTATGGACAAATAGAGTTGATTGTAAATGACGTTGAAAGGCAAAGACTGACAGAGATTCTTGTGGGTAGTCAAAATCTGAGAGGTACAAAAATCTGGCCAATAGATGAGCTCCGAGATCTTCGATACGGTCAAAAAGTGGTCTTCAAAATAATTCCAGAAGAACTTTTTTATATGAATCTAGATAGCACAAAGCATCCTCATACGATTTCTAACGAATTTATAAAAATAATATAAATTATTTGAGTGACTAAAATAATGCATTCAAAAGAATCTTATTTATTGCAGGATGTTTCAATTGTAGTTTTGAGTATATTTATTGCTCTGTTTATAACAAAGACGGATCTATTGTCTGGACTCCTTTCCTCCGCAACAGGTTTTCAATTCCTTGGAAGTTTTGTTGCAGGAATGTTTTTTACGTCTATTTTTACAACAGCACCAGCAATAGTTACTTTAGGAGAGATATCTCAATCAAGTTCAGTTTTGGCAGTGGCATTTTTCGGTGCATTAGGTTCTGTTACTGGAGATATTATTATATTCAAGTTCATTAGAGACAAACTAGCAGATCATTTTATGGAGCTGGTGCAACATAAGGGTTCGTTTAAGAGGTTAAAGGCTTTGTTTAGGCTAAAATATTTCAGATGGTTAACTTTTCTTATTGGAGGAATTATAATCGCTTCACCATTTCCAGACGAGCTTGGTATAAGTCTTTTGGGTTTTTCTAAAATGAAGACTTCTTTGTTTGTTATTATTTCTTTTATTTTTAATTTTATTGGAATACTTATTATTGGTTCGATAGCAACATCTTTATAATAGAATTAGAAAATTTTTATGATATAATTTTGTTATGAAAAAATCTACTATATCACTTGAAGAGATTAAGAAATTTAGAAAACCTCTAAGAAATATAAATGTCGTTCATAGAGAAAATTTGTCTTCGTTAGAAGAGTTTGCTGTTTGGATAACCAAAAATATAGGAAGTATGGGTTTCTTTCTTTTGGTATTCTTTTGGACAGTAACATGGTTTGGTTGGAATGTGCTTGGTCCAACAGATTATCATTTTGATCCCTATCCAGCTTTTGTATTGTGGCTTTTTATTTCCAATATGATACAGATATTTCTTATGCCACTCCTTATGATAGGTCAGAACTTACAAGGTAAACATTCAGAAGCTAGAGCCGAAGCAGATTTTGATCTTAATGTTAAAGCCGAAAGAGAAATAGAAACTATTATTGCTCACTTAGAGAACCAAAATGAAGTTTTGGGTGAGATTGTGAATAAGATTTCAGAAAGAAAAGTCTAACCGTGATGTTTTTTTATTTCTGATTCTATTTCTGATATTTTTTCTTCAACTTTGTTTAATGTACCCTGCATTTTCTTTAATTGGTCTTCCTCGGCCATAATCTCTTCTCCTGTTTTTTCGGCGAGTTTCTTTTCTCCAGAAAGTCCGGTCATCAAAAGTCTATTTCCTATAAAGGCTGAAACGTATACTCCAGTTATAAGAAGTACGCTTGTTCCAACCACAAAAGACATTGGTCCATCTATCATTTCAGCTATACTTGGTTGTTTATTTTGCAATAAAAGAATACTTATAAAGTCGGTTGTGTGCCAAACACCTCTCCAAAAGAGCACGACACCGATACCTCCTAAAAGAGCATATAATATTGGCATTCGACTAAGTTTGGCTCTCGTTTTGTCTTCTAGTTTGTCAAAAAAATGGATTATATTTCTAGTTGTCATGTTTAGTAATATTTTTGGTTAAGTCTTCCTAGTGTTATAATAATACTACAATTATGAACAGTAAAAAAGTTATCGTTTGCGACTTGGACGGGACACTAGCTGTCAGTAAATCACCACTATCTAAAGATATGGCAGAGGTTTTGGGTCACCTGTTGAAACGTCATTACATCGCTATTGTTTCCGGTGGAACTTACTCACAATTTCAAAAGCAATTTTTATCAGAATTCCATTGTGATCCACAACTACTTCAGAACTTATCCTTGTTTCCAACCATGGGCAGTACTTGTTACACATATGATAAAGAAAAGAATGTCTGGAATCAGATCTACGATGAGCAAATTCCGGAATCAGATAGAAAGAAAATAATAAAAGCACTCGAAGAAGCACTTGAAGAATCTGGCGTAGATGTTACCGGAGCTCGAGGTCCTATAATTGAAGACAGAAAGAGTCAGATTACGTTTTCCGGACAAGGACAAATCGCTCCGATATCTTTGAAGGAAGTTTGGGATCCAAATCAAGAAAAAAGAAGAAAGATTATTGATAAACTTAACAAAAAAATTTCAGGATTTGAAATAAAGATTGGTGGCGCAACTTCTATAGACATTACAAAAAAAGGAATTGATAAGGCCTATGCTATCGGTAAAATAAAGCAACTTTTGGGAGTAAAAGACGATGACATTATCTTTATTGGAGATGCTTTGTATAAGGGAGGTAACGACGCTTCCGTAAAGAATACAGGCGTGGATTTTATCCAACAAGATGGGCCTAATGAAACATTGGAACTATTAAGTCGCTACATGTAAATCTGGTAAATAGTGTTTTTAGTGTCAAAAACTGGTGATAACTATTGTGTTTAATGGCTTTTTTCTATGTTAAAATTTATCTATGAATCCGATTACCACAACAAGACCTTGGGGGTCATTTACTCGTTATACGCTGAATGAATCTTCGACAGTAAAATTAATAAATGTAAAACAAGGCGAACAGTTGAGTTTACAATTTCACAATAATAGAGAAGAGTTTTGGAAGGTTATTAAAGGTAATCCAGAGATAGTAATAGGGGAAGAAACTCACATAGCCAAAGAAGGAGATGAATTTTTTGTAGGTGTAACTGTAAAACACAGAATAGGTGCACCAGTAGATGAAGTGGTTATTCTTGAAATAGCAAAGGGTGAGTTTGATGAAGAAGATATAGTTAGGTTGGAAGACAAGTACAACAGGTAATAAGTTTGTTTCAGAATGAAAAAAAGTACCTCAAAAACACAAAAAATAAACAAAGCAGATGGGATACCTCTCGCTGTGGTTTCTGTTCCTCCAGGAGTAATTTTGTTACAAAAAATAGAGAACAAATCAACAAGCACACTTTTCCTTTCTTGGAGTACAAACGGGGTAGATTTTATAGTTGATCCAGGAAAGGTTGGTATAAAAACTATAAGCAGAAAAACAGAAAACATAAAAGATTGTTATAACTTTTCTATCTCTAAAACACCAAATGGTTTTGTGATGACTTATTTTAGAAAAGCCGGACTAAGAACAAAGGAAAAACTTATCGTTGCAAGGTCCAAAGATTTGTATGATTGGGAAATCAAATCCGAACTTCCTGCAAATGATTCTAAACATGCAACGGTTGTATACGATAAAGCAAAAGACAGGTTTGAAATGTATCGTGACGGTTTGTTTATAAGAAACCAAGCGTCTATTTCTCTTTCTGTATGGAAGGAAAAACAATCTCTAACTTTTACTTCTAGAGTAGGATATTTTGATTCTGAAAATATAACTATTATTGGTGGAACAATAACTAACGATGGAATACTTATTTTATACGACGCGTCTTCTGAGCAGGGTTCCAAAACTTTAATTCAGATGGGTGGAGTTGTGTTTGGTATGAATGACCCTCGAAGAGTAATTTGGAGAAGTAACTTGCCTATATGGCAAGGAGTAGTTGATTCAAAAGATGAAACAAGGCCAATAAAACCGCTAGGTTTTGCAAATATGCATAACCACTTGATGTTGTATTGGGTGACTCATGAAAATGATCTGATAGTTATCAAGATTCCTTCACTTTATAAAGAAGCAGAGGATTTTAGAAGACATCCGAAAATTATGGAGAGACATGAAAGTAATCCAATAATTGAACCTATAAGAGGTAGTGTTTGGGAAAATGAAGGAACATTTAATCCAGCTGTTGTTGAGGACGACGAGGGAGATATTCATGTTCTGTATCGTGCTGTTGGTGGAGATGGAATATCTAGAGTTGGTTACGCAAAGAGCAAGGATGGTGTAAATATATCTGGTAGACTCCCGTATCCTGTTTACGAGGCTTCTAGGAACTATGGTATGCCAAATCCAGATACTATTCCTGGACCTTTATCTTATAACCCCTACATGTATGTTTCTGGTGGTAGTTGGGGTGGAGCAGAAGACCCTAGGGCTGTTGTGATAGGTGATAGGGTTTATATGGTCTACACAGCTTTCGAAGGATGGAATTCTATGAGAATGGCTTTGACCTCGATAAGTTTGGAGGATTTTAAGGCTGGTAGGTGGACATGGAAAAAACCAAAACTTATCTCTTCACCGAAAAACAGAAGTAAAAACTGGCTTATCTTTCCAGAAAAAATAAATGGAAAGTTTGCTGTGTTGCATAGTATTAGCCCAAGAGTTTTGGTGGATTATGTTGATGATCTAGATACTTTTGATGATATTATCTATAGTCCCAGACCTGAGGGTCCACAACACGGAAGAAAAGATTCTTGGGACCACTTGTTAAAAGGTTCTGGACCACCACCTCTAAAGACTTCGCTTGGATGGCTTCTTCTTTATCACGCTTTGGAAAAACATAGTGAAGACAAATACAGACTAGGAGCAATGATTTTGGATAAGAACGATCCAACAAAGATTTTGTATAGAAGTGATCACCCCCTTCTTTCTCCTGATATGCATTATGAAAACGACAGTAAGCCTGGAGTGGTTTACGCTTCCGGAGCTTTGATTCGAGGAGATGATTTGTATGTTTACTATGGTGGTGGAGATAAATACTGTTGTGTTGCAAAAACACCACTTTCAAAACTTTTGAAATATTTGCAAACTGGTGATGTTAAACCATACCACTTGGAAGAAGTGAAGGCGAAGAAAGAAGTTAAGAAAAAATCTAAAGTGGCTGAAAAGAAAAAGGTTAAATCTAAAGTTAAGAAAACAAAAGCTAAGGTTAAAAGTAAGAAAAAATAATGGTTGACAGAAAATATTATTCAGAAAATCCAGAAAAAGTTATAGAAGCTACGGGAGTTTTTAAGTATGTAATGGCGATAACGCTTGATCCTCGGACAAACTATAAAGAAGGGATAGTTAGGTGTGTTATGGATCGTGATGGCGATATTCAGTTCAAAGGATATACCAGTAAGAGTAAGTTGTATAAGATTAAGGGTGATTCATTGTTTAAATTTAATATTGTGGAACCTCTTATAATTAAAGGGGAGGAAGAGGTAGTCAAAAATCTTTCTGATGAGATGGATAATTTTATTGGTCTTGAAGACCCTGATATTTGGATAGATAAAGAGACCAATTTAATGCATGTGTATTTCACAATTCCAATTAAACCGCTGGATGAAAAGGAAAAAATGAAAATACATTTAGGCCACGCTGTTGGTAAAGATTTAGGTTCTCTAGAAATGACTGAGCCTGTTCTTGTGGATATTAATACAAGCAGGGCAAAGGAGGTTTCAATAGCGCCAGTTAACAAAAGAGGTTTTAGATATAATCTTGTTGAGTCAAAAGATAGAAGTTTGAGTACTTCCCATGCTGTTATTGTGACTGCCTTGGTGCATGATATGGGCAAGCCTTGGGAATATGGAGATACAGCTTTTCATCCAGCAGAACATAATATAGATTGGATAGCAGGGCATGCATCTCCCGGACCGCTTTTTCCTAAGAGTTTTATTGATATAGGGGAGGGGAAATTAGTTGGAATAATAAATGGATGTCAGGCAGACCAAATGATTGGAGATAAAACTAAATATGGGGATTTCTCAATTGGTCTTTTTATTTATGATTATGAAAACGGGAAAATAGACTGGGTTTCTCCTGAACCTTTTATACAAGACAGCGAGGCTGGAAAAGATGGTGGACGCGCCATAACATTTGCTAGTCAGTTTATTGAAACTGGAACTGGTCAAGGGATTTTGTATGCTCACGTGGATGATTCTTTTGTTAGAGCTTACACATTAAAAGCAGAAGATATAAAATCTTTACTTCCTTTGTGATAAAATAAATTATGTTCATGGTTAACACTCAAATTACCAGGGAAAGTATATAGGATTTCAAGCAAAGGCTAGTAGTGAAACTCCCAAAACCATAAATCCAGCCCCTATAAATCTTTGCTTTATCATACTCTCCTTAAACAAAATAAATCCATATCCTACAGAAAATAGAAAATCAAGGCTTCTTACCGCAGAGACATAAGAGATCGGAGTATTTTTGATTGAAGTAAGGTAAAAAATCTGCATAACTAATCCGAGAAATGAAATTATAATTAAAGCAAAATAATTACTTTTTATTTTTATTATGATGTTGTTTGATTTTTGCTTCATAATAATAGAAGTGATAATTGTGATAAAGATTGGAAGAGTTGTTAGATAAAAAAGAGGGGAAGAGTTTTGAACAGCAATTTTGTCAAAGATTGCTGATAGCGTCCAGAAAATTATAGGTATAAATAATATTAAGTTTTTTGTTTGACCGAAAAGTTCCTTAAATGGAGAAAAAATATTCCAAGATATTTCTTTAAGATTTAAAACATATGCGCCAATTACAATCATTATTATTCCAGTTAAACCATATCCACTCGGCAATTCTTTGAGAATAATGAATGATAAAACAGTGAGAAGTAGAGGTGAAAAAGCTAGAAATGGTTTAACTAATGATATAGGGAGTCGTTTTAAGCTACTAAAAAAAGCAATAAAAGCAATTGCATTACATACACTACTTCCTAGTATTCCCAACCAAAATAAGTTATTTAATATAGGAATTTTGATGAAAAATAGTACAACAAAGAGTATCGGAATACTAAAAGCAAAAGATGCCCAGGTCACTAAATACTCATCAACTTTTTGTAGAGTTAGTTTGCTAATCGCACCTGCAGTTGCTGCAAAGAATGCTGCTAAAAGTGAAAATAATATCCACATATTAAAATATGATAGCATATTAAAGAGAGTAAATTGGGCACTTGTGGATGAGATATGATAAACTTTATATATGAAAAAAAGTAAGTTTGAGAATCTAAAATCTCGTCCAAAACAAAAGGACAGACTTTTTGTGAGCGGTATTGTTGATGAGGAAATTCTAAAAATTTCGGAAAATATTGTAGATGAAAACTTAAAAAGGATATTTATGCAATGTTTTCCAAATACTTTAGATACCACCGTTTATTATTCGGAAGATAAAAAAGGTAATCCAGATACTTTTGTTTCTACTGGTGATATTCCGGCAATGTGGCTTAGGGATTCAACAAATCAAGTTTGGCCATATCTAAAATTCGTCAATAAATACGAAAAAATTAAGAAACTTTTTCAGGGATTAATTAATAGGCAAGTAAAAAATATATTACTTGACCCTTATGCTAACGGTTTCGTTAAGGATTCAAAAACAAAAAATCCATGGTTACCAAAAGGAAATGCTTGGAAAAAAGGTGTTTGGGAAAGAAAATATGAGCTAGATAGTCTATGCGCTTTTTTGAGGTTATCATCAGGTTATTTAGAATCAACAAACGATCTTAGTGTTTTTAATAAAGATTGGGTAAAAGCTGTTATAAAAATAAATGAAGTAATGACCTTAGAACAAGAGACTCTTCATAGAGGTACCATGAAAAAGATGTATCAGTTTTATGGTCCCGACAAAAAACTTCACCCCGCTATAAGAATGAGGGGTTTTGGTTATCCAGGAAAAAGTTGTGGATTAGTTAGAAATGTTTTTAGGCCATCAGATGATGAGTCTGTATTTCCGTATCTTATACCAGCAAATGCTATGGCTGTGGTTAATCTAAGGAAAGTTTCAAGAATATTTGAAAAACTAAATAAAAACGATCTAGCGAATCAGCTTAACGAATTATCAGATAAAATAGATAGAGGTATAAATCAATTTGGCATAGTGAATCATCCAGATTTTGGAAAGGTTTTTGCCTACGAGGTAGATGGATTTGGTTCACATTACATCATGGATGATCCAAATGTTCCAAGTTTGTTAAGTCTACCTTATCTTGGGTATTGTTCTTTTGATGATCCAGTTTATCTTTCAACAAGAAAATTAATATTAGGCAGAAGTAATCCCTATTATGCGGAAGGGAAAATAGCTCAAGGTTTAACAAGTCCACATACTGGAGTCCTCACTCATTTTTGGCCATTAGCAACTATCATACAAGCCTTAACATCAGAAAATAAAGAAGAGATTGTATATTGTCTTAAGACTTTGAAAAATACTCATGCTGGAACTTATTTTATGCATGAGAGTATCAGTGTCGATAATCCGAAAGACTATACTAGGCCATGGTTTGGTTGGGCAAATTCTTTATTTGGGGAATTAGTTGTTATGATTTTTAATAAATATCCTGATATACTTAGAGAAAGTTTATAAAAACTATGTTAGTTGTAAAAAGAAGTAAAAATAATCCAATACTAGAACCTCAATCAGAAAACTCTTTCGAGAATTATGCTGTATTCAATGGAAATCCAATAGAAATAAAAAAAGATATTCATATGGTATACAGGGCACAGTGTTGTCCTGAAAGAATAGATGATAAAACCTTCTCTATGTCTGTTATAGGAAAAGCGGTGAGTAAGGATGGTGTTAAATTTAAAAATCGAGAAGTTTTTATTGAGCCAGAACATTCTTGGGAGAGATATGGATGTGAAGACCCTCGTGTTACAAAAGTAGATGGTAAGTATTATATTTTTTATACAGCTCTTTCTGCTTTTCCACTGAATATCCCAGAAGGGATAAAAGTTGGTCTCGCTATAAGCAAGGACATGAAGAAGATTGAGTCAAAACATCTCATAACTCCATTTAACGCAAAAGCAATGTGTCTGTTTCCTGAAAAAATAGGTGGTAAGTACATGGCACTTTTGACTGTTAATCCAGATCGTCTGCCAACACACATGGCTATAGCAGAGTTTAACAAACTAGATGACATGTTTGACCAGAAGTATTGGAAGAAATGGTATGACAAACTCGACAAGCATATTTTTATAAAAGGTGATGATCATGACAGAATAGAAATAGGTAGTTGTCCTATAAAAACAGACAGAGGCTGGTTACTTGTTTGTTGTAGAATACAAAACCATGCTTCTTCAAATAGAGTTTTTGCTATAGAAGCATATCTACTAGATCTAAATGATCCTAGAAAAATAATAGGCAAGACGAGAGGTGCACTGCTTGTTCCAGAAGAACCATATGAGAAAAATGGAATAATTGGCAACACAATATTTCCAAGTGGTGCTCTAATAAAAAATAATAAACTTTATATTTATTATGGAGCAACAGATACGACAGTTGCTTTGGCTACGGTCGGTCTAGACGAACTTTTGGATGTAATGGAATATCCATACAGAGAAATAGGTTTTCATAGAATAGGCGAGGGAGCTTTGATGAAGCCTAGAAAAAACATACCTTGGGAAGAAAAAGCTATTTTCAATCCAGCTGCAATAGATGTGGGTGGTGTTGTAAGGATTTTATATAGGGCGATGGGCAACGATAATACTTCGGTTATTGGATTGGCAGAGAGTATAAACGGAACAGACATTTCTTACATAGGTGACAAGCCAGTGTACGTTCCTAAAGAGTCTTTTGAAAGCAAAGGTGTTCCAAACGGAAATTCTGGTTGTGAAGATCCGAGACTGACACAAATCGGAAATACTATATATCTTTACTACACTGCGTATAACGGCATCACTCCTCCTGCTGTCGCTATGAGCTCAATCTCTGTGGGTGATTTCAAAAAGAGAAAGTGGAACTGGACGAAACCTGTAGTAGTGACAGCGGATGGAGTAGACGACAAAGACGGGTGTTTACACCCAGAAAAGGTAGATGGCAAATACTTTTTATTCCACAGAGTTAACAACTATATTTGTGGGGATTTTGGTTCTTCACCTGCATTTCCAGAAAGAAATAGTTTCAAAAATATTCCAATAATAAAAGCTCGTGCTGGTATGTGGGATTCAGTTAAAGTTGGAATATCCGTGCCTCCTATAAAAACAGAAAAAGGTTGGTTACTTCTTTATCATGGTGTTTCTGGAAGATCTAGATATAGAGTTGGTGCAGTTTTGTTAGACTTGAAAGATCCAACAAAGGTTTTATTTAGGACGACAGATCCTATTTTTGAACCAAGAGAGGCTTATGAGATAGACGGTCAAGTAAACTATGTGGTATTTCCTTGCGGTGCAGTGGTCAGAAATGGATATATTTATATGTATTATGGAGGAGCAGATACTGTTGTTGATGTTGCTTCTATGAAGATAAAAGATATCTTAGATATCTTTACAAAATAGCTACTTCGTATCCCTGAGGTCCATAGAGTAGTGTGCTCCAATAATAACTATTCCTCCAATAACTATAAAAATATATTGGAAGGGCATAAACTGTAAGGCTATAGTTGCGAGTACTGGAGTTACAATATAGGAAAGAGGGCGCGTAATGCGAAAGAAGCTGATAATATCCGTTTTATCTTTATCAACATGTTTAAAGAAATAACTTTCGGTACTTATTTCTACCAAACTTGCCCCGATTCTGGATACGAACAAAATAAAAGCCCAGATCCAAAATACTTTGACTGTTACAAAACTTATAAAAACAGTTGCCATACTCATTATTGCAAATCCACCTGTTAGGAATTCCTTTTCACCATATTTCATATCTTCTAGCTCTCCAACAGGTAGTTCAAATAAAACAAAAGGTAGTAACATTATGGTAAACATAATACCTATTTCTTCCCACGAGAAACCGATATTGTTTTTGAGATATATTGGAACATAGATAATCATGTAGGAATAAAACATCTGCAGAGTGAACTGACAAAAGAATATGTTGTACAGGTCCTTGTCCTTTGTATATTCTGATATGGTTTGTCTCACATCTATGTGTTTTATATTTGGAGGAGAAACTTTTTTTAGTTTTTTCATTAGAGAGAATAGGGGAATAAGTAGTGTTGCAGACAACAAGTAAACAAAAGTATAGTCGCTATCTGTGACGATAAACGCAACTATAAGTGGCGACAGAACAAAAGCTATGTTGCTTAGAGTTAGATACGAACCTCTTATGCCTCCTGTACTTTCTTCATTTTGAGAAATAGCTTCAATAAAAACATCCATGTTAAATGCAATGAGTGAGACTGAAAAAATATGTATCAAAAAATAAAAACTAACAAAAAAACTGCTAGTTGTTGAAAGTATTCCTACCAGGGAGAGAAGTTCGAGTATTATGGTTAGGGTTATAAATTTATAACTTCCTAGTTTTTGGAGAATCTTTGAAGCGTTGATAAGGAGGATTATTTCCATAACTGCTCCCATTATATAAAGAGCGGATACTTGGGTTTCAGAGAAAAAGTTACTTAGAAAAGAAGAGTTCACATAAACAATAAGTGCGTAATGAAGAGATATAAAAATATTTGCTAAAAAAAGAGTATTCAATAATTTACCTTGTCTAAAAGGTACTAATAGTTTATCCATGTACAATATTATATCTTAAAAAAAGTTTGTTAAAAAGAAAACGCCCTCAACTCTTCGAGCTAGGGGCGGACCGTTCAGTATACAGAACGATAAACTCTTAATTGTTCACCCCACACTGCGGAGGATCATCGGGAGGACCTCTCGCATGAAGTGTCCGCCGTCGTTTGAGTGGGGGACGTAAGCCCCCCGCTTGAGCTCTTTTCCGTTCTCGTCCAGGCAGGCCTGGATCTCCTTGCCGGGGTAGCCGAGCGAGCCTGCTTCCTGGAGTCTCATGACCCAGGGCCTTCCGGCCTCGTCGTACACCACTGAGACACCGTTGTTGGTGTCTGTGGTGTAGGGCATACCCTTCTTCACCAACTTCAGTTCCACACCACTGCGCTCGGTTGTACCGAGCGCACAGAAGAGTCCGAGGTCGAGCAGAACGTGAGAGAGCTTCCTTTCCATCATGTGCCTCCTTATAGGCATCGCGCGGATTGTGTGCCAAGAGTCCATCTCTTAGCTTCTACGCGCATTATATCATGTTTAATGCCATTTTGTCAAGTAATAAAATAACCCCTAGTTTAGGGGTTATTTTATTTTTTCGAAGTTTATTATTTTTAGACACCGAGTATTACTGGGATCACGATAGGTTTCTTTGCTGTTTTCTGGAACAGGTATCTTCCAACGTCGTCCGCTAGATTTGATTTAACAAAATCAAAGTTTATTGGGTTCATACCTCGAGTTGTGTCTTCTACAGTTTTCTTTATGATCATTCTAGTTGCTGAAAGCAAGTCTTGGGATTCTCTTAGATATACGAAACCTCTGGCGATGATATCTGGAGATTTCTTTAGTTTACCTGTTCTGGTATTTATACTAACTACAATCACGAATATTCCGTCTTGCGCTAGCATTTTTCTGTCTCTCATAACCATTTCCTGAACGTTTCCAACAGAGAATCCGTCTACGGTCATAATAACGTCCGGAGCTTGTTCTTTTAGGCGAACAAAGTTTTTGCCTTCATTTTGGATTTCTAGAATACATCCGTTATCTGGAACTATGATATTTTCTTTCGGCATACCTATTACGGAAGTTGCTAAATCCTCGTGAACTCTAAGCATGTAGTGTGTTCCGTGCATAGGCATAAAGAACTTTGCACCGATTTTCTTGTGTAGCCACTCGAGCTCTCCTCTGTTTCCGTGTCCTGTTGAGTGGATATATACGTCAGAAGTTCGGTAGTGAATTATTTTTGCACCTTGGCGAGCTAGGTTGTCTTTAAGTTTCTGTACTGCCTTTTCGTTTCCTGGAATAATAGAAGAAGAAAGTAGAACTGTGTCTCTAGGAGTTAGTTTAAAGTATTTGTGAGTCTTGTTAGACATTCTCATCAATGCAGCGAATTCATCTCCTTGTGCTCCAGTAGCTAGAACTATCACTCTATCTGGAGGGTAGTTGTCCATTTCGGCATTAGTGATTATTGTTTCTGGTTTTACTTTAAGCATTCCAACATGAAGAACAATCTCGATGTTGTTTTTCATACTTCTACCTTCTACCACAACTTTCTTTCCGTATTTTTCAGCGATCATGATGATTTTCATCACGCGCTCTAGTTGTGAAGCGAAAGTACCAATAACAAGTCTTCCTTTTGTATTTTTTATAATGTTATCTAGGTTTTCATGCACGATTCTTTCTGGTGTAGAAAATCCTGGATTGTCTACGTTTGTAGAATCCATCATAAGCAAAAGAACATTTTCATCTTTGAATCTTCCAAACTCTTTGTCTTCTGCTTCTGTTGGAACACCGTCAACATGGTCAAGTTTTATATCTCCAGGAGTTACTACACAACCGTAAGGTGTATCAATAATAAGACCCATAGAGTCTGGAATTGTATGAGTTACAGCAAAAAATCTAACTTTTAAGTCGTTGAATACTACTGTATCTGCTTTTTCAACTACTTTTATGTCTAGACTTGGAAGATGTGGAAACTCTTCTTGTCGCTTCTTTACCATTATAGAAGTTAGCGCTCTAGTATATAGAGGTGGATTTCCTATTCGGTCCATGATGTATGGAATACCGCCGATGTGGTCCAAGTGTCCGTGAGTTATGAAAACTGCGCGAATCTTATCTTTTCTGTCTTCAAGGTATTTTATGTTTGGCAAAATATAGTCTACGCCTGGGGTGTCATCGTCTTTGAACTGAAAACCCATGTCGACAACTATAATGTCGTTCTTGTATTCAACCATTGTCATGTTTCTTCCGATCTCTTCTACACCTCCAAGCGGAATAATACGAATATTATCTCCTATAGGTGGTATAACATCGTCCACTTTCTTTGCACTTCTCATAGGAGTACTTCTAGGAGAATAAGATCTCTTTTGAAAAGATCTTGGTCCTCGAGAAGCATGAGATCTCGGTGCTCCTGTAACTGGAGTTGCTGTTGTGCTCTGACTATCATTTTGATTTTCTGTTTGATTTTCCATTTTATTTTTATTAATTTTTTAATTTATAATTATTTTGCAAATATTTTCCAAACGTTATTTGTTTCTATATACCACTTGAAAACGTCATTGAATCTTTCAGAAGAGTTGGTGAGTGTCTCCAAAGAAATATTTTTAACTTTATGTGGAACTATATATATAAAGTAAGGTGAGTATGTCAGTATTGCTGGAATGTCATTTTTTATTTCACTGTCGAATTTCTGAAATTGTTCTTTTTGAGTTTCTTCGTCTGTTGTTTTTCTGATATTTTCTAGAATCTTGTCTGCTTTCAAATTTGTATACATTGCGATATTTAGACCAGGGGAGTTTCTTGCTGATGAATGCCAGAATGGATACAGATCCAAATCCCTACCAATGATTTCTCCGAAAAGTAGAGAATCGTATTTTCTAGTTTTGATAATGTCTTGATTCAAGTCCCCGATCTCAAATATCTTTACTTCCACTACTGCTCCAAGTTTTTGCCATTGTTTCTGAAGTAGATAGGCAGTTTCTTTTAATTCTGGGGCGTCTCCTGTTGAGATAGAGAAGGATAGCGTCACTGTGCCTTTCCTGTCTTTCTTTTGGAATACACCGTCTTCATTTTGAACCCAACCACTTTTTGTTAAAATACTTTTTGCTTTTTCTATTCTATCTTCTGTGTTGGTTGCGTTGGATGTGTTAGAACTCTTTTGGGTTATTGGAATAGGGCTATCTATAGGTTCACCGTAACCCTGAAGTATTTGGTCGATTATAGCTTGTTTGTCTGTTGCTGTTTCCAAAGCCAGTCTAACTTCTTTGTTAACAAAAACAGTTGCTACATTTTGGTTAAAGAACACACCAAATATTCTGGATAGTGGAGTAAGAACCAAGTCTCCTGCTGGGATTTTTAAACTTGAGAGTTGTTTTGGTGAAATACTGTGTAGACCTTGTATATCTCCGTTTTTGTATGCATCAGTAACTGCCTTTTCGTTTTGGTAGGATTTAATTATTATATTCGTGATAAAAGGTTTTCCTTGAGTATATTCTCCGAAAGACTTTAGGTGGTATTCTGTCGGTAGTCCGCTCGAATTATAAGAAATCGTATCTATTTTGTAAGGTCCAGAACCAATTGGTTTTGTGTTGAACTGACTAAATGGGAATTCTTCTACTGAAGCAGATTTCCAAATATGCTTAGGTAATATTCCTAATGTTAGGTTTTGTATAAAAGGTGAGTATGGTTGCTTTAAAATAAAAGCTATTTCATTTTCACTGATTTTTTCTATCTTTACTCCGTCCCAGTTGGCTCCACGTGGGCTTTTTAGATTTCTGTCTTGAGCTTTTTCGATAGTGAATATAACATCATCAACAGTTAGTCTTGTGCCGTCGTGGAAATAAGCATTATCTTTTAGTTTTACTGTGTAAGTCGTAGCATCTTCTGATACTTCATAACTTTCTGCCAAGTCAGGAACCAACTCGCCTGTCGCTGTTGTTCTAAGTAATCCTGAGTAGATCAAAGAAGATAAATCTTTGTCTACATCACTAGTAGCTAAAAGAGGATTTATAAAACGTGGTGAACCTATTACACCCTCAGTCAAACTTCCTCCGTAGTCTGGTACTTCTATTTGGAAAAGTTTGTTTACTCTATATAAAAGAGACAGACCACTTACAACAAAGATGGCCACAAATGTAAAAAAGAATACTTTTTCAGTAATAGAAAAATCATTAATGATTCTCATTACTTTATCCGAGTATGGTAGTCGCCATTCTTTTTTGACGAGATTTTTCAGAGTTTCTCTGTTCACGATAGAGGTTTAAATGATATTTAATTTTAAATTTTCTAAACTTATTAATTTAGATGCAGTTCGCGAAGCGAGATCTTTTGGTTACCAAGCTGTAGAAAACTACTGCGGGTGGAACCAAAAAATTGAAGCGACAAAGAAATACGCTAAATTAGAAAGTCTTAGATGAGTAGTAGGCTGAAAGTAGTAGAGACAAGAACAATAGCCACAACGATAGTTGCGATAAATATTGTCTTCTCTGCACCTCGTTTTGTGTGGTGGCCAGATGAGAACCCGTCTCCTCCGCCAAAACCACTACCTAGACCAGCGTCAGACTGTTGTAGAAGTACTCCTATAATAAGAAGTACAGATAGTACAATCTGAGCATACGGAATAATTTCAGTAATACTCATAATGGTTTTATGGTACCAGAATTACAGAAAGATGCAAATATCTTCATATTTGACTCTCCTTGTATTGGTCATTATAATGCCGGTCAAAGAGGATTGTTTAGTAACTATAATGTAGTATATCCATATGAAAAAAACTAAAAAAAATCCAGCCAAAAAAGTCATTAAAAATATAAACAAGTCCAAGACATTAAAATCATTGGTTAAGTCCTTTGGTAACGAAACAGGTGTTAGGCCTTTGGGTAGTAGAGTGCTAATAAAACCATATACAAAAGAAGAACTTGAGCCTAAAAACAGCTTTGGCCTCATACTTCCTAACAGTGATTCAAAAGAGAAATCCGACCAAGGAGTGGTCGTGGCTGTTGGTCCAGGTGAATATAGAGAGGGTAAGTTGGTGGCTATTGGTGTAAAAGTTGGAGATAAGGTGGCTTTTTCAAAATACGGGTACGAGGATATAAAAGTCGACGGACAAGATTTCTTTCTTATTAAAGAAGAAAATATCTTAGCGATTATTCAATAACATGATCAAAATCTCTTTTTTCTCATAAGTTTTTTGGAGCATGGATAAATCGTTGGTACGATTTTCCTCAGTCTCGGCTACCTGCCTGTGAAGTCTCCAAAAAACTTATGAGTCAACAAGATTTTAAAAAACTAATATGGCAAAACAAATTATTTTCAATGAGGAAGCAAGAAGAAAACTAAAGTCTGGTATAGATCAGGTTGCGAACGTGGTTAAGGTTACTATTGGCCCAAAGGGTCGCAATGTGGTTTTGGATAAAGGTTTTGGGGCGCCGACTATAACAAACGACGGAGTTTCTATCGCAAAAGAAATAACTTTGAAAGATAAGTTTGAAAACATGGGTGCAGAGATTATCAAAGAAGTCGCAGTAAAAACAAATGATGTTGCGGGAGATGGTACAACTACCTCTGTTGTATTAACTCAAGCAATTATTTCAGAAGGAATGAAGCATGTTGGAACAGGACTCTCTGTTATGGGCGTTCGAAGTGGTATGGAGATGGCAACAAATGACGTGGTAAAAGCTTTGAAAGAATCAGCTAAAAAAATAAGTACAAAAGAAGAAATCCAGCAAGTTGCAAAAATTTCCGCAGAATCAGATGAGATAGGAAAAATAATTGCAGACACTATAGAAAAAGTAGGAAAAGATGGAGTTGTTACAGTAGAGGAATCACCAACCTTTGGTGTTGATTCTGAGGTCGTCGAGGGAATGGAGTTCGACAAGGGCTACATATCCGCATACATGATAACAAATGCAGAGCGAATGGAAGCAGAATATAAAGATATCCCTGTTTTGGTTACAGATAAAAAAATATCAGCTATAAAAGACATCCTGCCTCTTTTGGAGAAAATCGCACAAACAGGAAGGAAAGAGTTGGTTATTATCGCCGATGATGTAGACGGTGAAGCTCTAACTACTTTTATAATAAACAAACTAAAAGGAGGTTTCAGTATTCTTGCAGTTAAAGCACCGGGCTATGGAGACAGGAAAAAAGACCAATTGGTGGATATTGCTACAGTTTTGGGGGCGCAGGTCATATCAAGCGAAGTTGGTTTTGAACTAGAGAATACAGAACTAGCACAACTCGGTAGAGCAAGTAGGATAGTCGCTAAAAAGGATTCAACTCTTATTGTTGGAGGAAAAGGAAACAAGGAAGATATCAACGCAAGAGTGAGAGAATTAAAAAAACAAAAAGAAAATACTAAATCTAGATC